>CAMWKA010000020.1 GCA_947174725.1 uncultured Lachnospiraceae bacterium
TTGTTCCAAAAAAATCATAAATGAAATCATTTTTGGAACAACTATTTTCAAACTTTGAGTTATGTAAACCTCATAGACAGAATTGTGAAACTATACTATGTGAATGTGGGGAGAGAATAGATTGGGCAGGGTGTTAGCGATTCCCTGCCCGTGCCTCGAGGTGATATGAAGTGATGTGGTATATCCGACAAAATACCGTATGAATTTACCATCTTTAGTATAACAAATAAAAGTTCCATTTTGAAAAAATTGAGCGAATATACACTTTTATGACTTGAAATATCGGGAAAAGAGCATTTTCGCTCTTTTTTTGGTGCTTCTGAAAAATATAGAAAAGAATCACTTTAATTGAAGAAAAAAATTAGATTTTATGTAAACCATATGATATAATAAAATGCATTTTAAATAAACCGATTATGAAGCATATCTTTATTCTGTAAATGCTCTGTTGAAGTCTGAAGAAGAAACGCAATCAATATCAAAATATCAGATCAATAAAAATTCGCAGAATTGGTTATTCTGCGAATGGATGTAAATGACCATAAACAGAACAAAGGCTGTTCATATGGTGGCGTTTGGTTTCAATGGAAGGATGCACATATCTGTTAAGCGTAAGCTGCACATCCGAATGACCGAGTATTTCACTTAAACTCTTTACGTCCATGCCGCTTTCAATACAATTGGTCGCAAAGGTATGACGCAGCGTATGAAAGTTTTTCGGAGCGACGCCGGCTTCTTTCAGATAGGATTTTAATTTGTTTTCATAAGTACGCGGTTCCATCGGCCGGTCTCCGTTCAATACATAGATTCCGCAGCGGGGGATGGATTGCAATACCGCTATCATGCTGTCGGAAAGAGGGATCTCCCGAAGAGAGCAGTCGCTTTTGGGCGGATTTTCATAAAGAATCGTCTTGGTAGGGTAACCATCTACGGCAATTCTCTGGACTGTCATATTGACACACAGGGTTTTGGTTTCCAGATTGATATCGCTCCATTTCAAGGCGGAGATCTCTCCCAGACGCAGTCCTGTAAACAGACAGATCAGGATTCCTTTTTTATAACTGTCCGCTCTGTCATAAAGAACTTCCAATAATTTCTGCTGTTCCGAAATGTTAAAGATTTCAACAGCCTTCTTTCTGGTATTTTCACGCTTCCGGTTCAAAGGCATTACGGAATATCCGCTTTTTTCGTTCCCAAACCGGATCATCTGGTTCAGGATGCCGAAAACCGAATATTTCAATAGCGGCGACTCCTGTTCATTTAACCGGGACAGCCGTTCAGTAATCATTTGTTCGGAAAGCTCTGTAAAAAGCATGTTATCCAGTTCTGTCAGATACCGGTCATAAAGATCCCTGTACTTAACATATGTGGAATATTTTCTTTTTTCACGGATATGCTGCAGCCACGCCAGCGCAAAGTCATGGAACGTATCCTTTCGCTTTCTTATGTTTTTCCCTTTTTTTTCCATATATTTTCCTTTCTGACCCATTTTGGGACCCTGTATCCTGCTATATAAAATTGTTTATTTATAATAAAAATTGTAGAACCGGATACAAATTTGTTAAGTATTGACAAAAATATAGGACATGTTATACTTTAAAAGGCTGTTAGTGTTTAAAAATACGGTATATTTGATTCATCTGACAGCCGTCATTCGTAGAATAACCAATTCTGCGAAGACAGTATTTTCCTGTAACTGGAATTAATGAATTGTCTGAATGATTCCGTACGGAGGTGGAAGGACCGGATCGCAATGAACGTACTGCTGATCACCACAATCAGTGGATTTTTACCGAAATTTTTGATGCAGGACGTCAGGATATTGCAGGAAATGGGATATACGGTTCATTACGCATCTAATTTTGATACGCCGGTTTATGAGTGCGACCGGGAGGAATTGGAACAACAGGGAATCGTCTGTCATTCCGTTCCCATTGCCAAGAATCCACTGGCAGTAACCGCGCATCTGACTGCATTGCGGCAATTGAATCGGCTGGTGGAACAGGAAAAGATCCGGGCGGTGCACTGTCACAATCCGGTGGGCGGCGTTCTGGGAAGAATGTTATGTATAGGAAAAAAGAGTGCGGCGGATCTTTATGTGATCTATACGGCGCATGGTTTTCATTTTTTTAAACATGCTCCTCTGATCAACTGGATCGCCTTTTATCCGGTGGAACGTCTGCTGTCCCACAGAACCGATCAGTTGATTACCATCAACCATGAGGACAAAGGACGGTCGGAACGGTTTCATTTAAGAAAGAATGGATGCGCTTCCATGATCCCCGGTGTTGGATTGGATCCGGGACGGTTTCGCCCGGCTCCGGAACAGCGGATGCGCTACAGGGAGGAACTGGGCGTTGAAACCGGAGAGTATCTTTTCCTATCGGTGGGTGAATTAAATAAAAATAAGAACCATGAGACAATTATCAGGGCGTTTTCCCAAATTGACTGCAGCAGGGCAAAGCTTTTTATCTGCGGGGAAGGGAAACAGCGAAAAAAACTGCAGCGGCTGATCGACCGTCTGCGGATGCGGGAAAGGATCGTTCTACAGGGTTACTGTACGGATATTGAACGGTATTATCAATGCGCTGACTGCTTTTTGTTTCCGTCGATCAGGGAAGGACTGGGAATGGCGGCGCTGGAAGCCATGGCATGCGGTCTGCCGGTGATTGCGGGAGACAACAGGGGCACCAGAGAATATGTATTTGACAATGGATATCGTTGTAAGCCGAGGGATGTGAACGCTTTTTCGGAAGCGATGGACGCGGTGATGAAAGATCCACGACAGGCGGATTTTATGGGCGGCAGAAGCAGGGAAATCGCGGTGGGATTTTTTCAAAACCGAACGGAAAAGATTATGAGAGGCGTCTATGAAAAGATGCGTCAAAGGATAGATGGAGGCGGTTGACAGGTGAAAGGAAATGGCAAGTCAATATGGCTGGCAGCCGCTGTGATACTACTGATCCTGGCGGCAGTGTGGGGAATGATCTGGCTGCGGCAGGAAGTTATAAAAAATCAGGCCGAGGAGCAAAGGAACGACTTAGCGGAACAGGTGAATCCTGTGGAGGAAGATCTTTCTGAGGAAGAACCCGAAGTTGAGGAACCGGAAGTTCCCGAACCGGAGATAACGGAAAAAAGCTGGGACGAATATACGTTGGAGGAAAAGTACAGGGCGTACCTTGATACCTATGGGATTGACGTTCCGTCCAAAGATCTTGATTTTGAAGAACTGCAAACGGAAATAAATGAAGACATTTACGCATGGATCTATGTGCCGGGGACGAATATCGATGATCCTGTCGTGCAGCATCCGACAGATGATTCCTATTATCTGAATTATAATCTGGACGGGTCTATGGGATATCCGGGCGGGATCTATACGGAAGGGTCCTGCAATGGCAGGGATTTTACGGACCGCATGACAGTGATCTACGGTCACAATATGAACAACGGCAGTGGTTTCGGATCGCTGCACAATTTTGAGGAGGAAGCGGTTTTTAACGAATCCCGCTATATTTTTATTTATCTCCCGGATGATATCAAGGTTTATGAAATATTTGCGGCTTATGAGGGCAGCAACGCCCATATCATCTATAGCCATGCATGGGACGATGAGAGCTGGGTCCAGTATCTGGGCGATACCCTGCTATTGACGGGGAATAAGGATCATGCAGTGGATGCTTATGAATTTGAGGCGGATGATCTGGTACTGACACTGTCAACATGTATCAGAAATTCACCCAATCAGAGATATTTGGTACAGGGAGTGTTATTGGATGAAGCCCGGTAAATTTATCGGCAAAGTGCTGCTGCGTACATTTAAAATATTGGCTATTGTAGCTGTCGTTATCGCAGGATTTGTCCTGATGCTTTGTATGATCGGCAAAGTCGAACTGTATCGGAGCGCGGCAACCAAAACTCCCGTCTTACGGAATCTGGAGTCGGCGGGGGTGGAATACGACGGTTACACGATCAAGTATCAGGGCGAGGAATATGTATATAATGAGGACATCCTGACGATTCTTGTGATGGGAATCGATAGTCTGGATAAGCTTCCGAATCCGGAAGAAGTGGAGGATTATATTTTAGGCGGACAGGCGGACACCCTGTTTCTAGTGGTCATCAATCCGCATACAAAGGAGATCGAACTGATTGCCATTAACCGTAATTCCATGACGGAAGTGGACGTTTATGACAGCGATAACAATTTTGTGCGCACCGATCTGCTGCAGGTGTGCCTGCAGCACGGATATGGTTCCGGGCTGGAGGACAGCTGTGAACGGGAGGTGCAGGCAGTGTCAAGGCTGTTTTATGACCTGCCGATCCATGGCTACCTTGCCATGAATATGGCGGCGGTGCCGATCCTAAATGACAGTGTGGGTGGCGTCCGTCTGGAAGTTATGGAAAATGTGCCCTGGGGAAGCGAAGTGATTTCTTCCGGAGAGGGAAATATGGTGACTCTGGAGGGAATGGACGCCTATTATTATCTGCAATATCGTGATGTGGAGGTATTTGACAGCGCTTCCATGCGACTGGCAAGGCAGAAGCAGTATCTTAACGCTTTTGCGCATCAGGCGATTGCCGCCACCAAGGAGGATGTTTCTTTTCCGGTTACGGTGCTGGACCAGTTGTCCGATTATACGGTTACGGATATGAATGCTTCGAAGGTCATGTATCTTGCCACGACCTATATCAATTATTCGTTTAATACGGAAGGAATCTATACCCTGGAAGGGGAAACCATCACCGGGGGCGGAGGATTTGAAGAATTTTATGTGGATGATGACGCTTTGTATGCGTTGATCATAGATATCTTCTATGAGAAAGTAAATTGAAAAATAAGATTGATATCTTATTTTTCAATCTGAGCGCAGATGAGAAACCGCCTGCGCGGATTTCTCATCGCGTGTCATCGCAGCAAGCTGCTCTGACATGGAGGATAAATTGAAATGTCATTATGATATCCAGCCGCGCAAGGCGGTTTGATAAAGCCACACAATTTTTGAAAGGAGGAAATTGCCAATGAAGAAGTTTTCAAGGTTTGCCGCTGTCTGTATGGCGGCAGTGATGGCGTTTGGGCTGTCCATGACGGCGGTGGCTGCTGTTTCGACTGCTACTGTCAGCGCAACGGCGGCGGATACCAGTGGCGTCAGCGCACAGACTGCGAACGGCGTGGCCGTCAGTGTAAGCCCCGTTACAGAAGTGGTTGTTGCAGACGCACAGAAGGCTGCAGTTGCACTGGTAGGACAGTCAGCAGCTGTGAATACCGGCGCTGTACAGGTAGAGAAGATCTTTAGCTTAAGTGCAGTGATCAGCGGTCCGACCAACATAACAATGAATGTTCCCGGCATTACGGCGGGGCAAAGCGTTGTTGTTCTCCATCAGATGAGCAACGGCGCATGGGAGGTTGTTCCCGTGGCAGCAGTCTCAGCAGGAAGTGTAACCGCAACATTTACGTCACTTTCTCCTGTAGCTATTATTACATATGTGTCCCCGAAAACAGGGGAAAGCTTCCCTGTTGTGGGAGTACTCTGCATTGTCAGTCTTTTTGGCGCAGCATTCTGTTTTAAGAAGTATGCGCATTAAATTGTAAATTATCGGTTTTGAAATGTTTTCTAAGTCGTGTGGCGGTCTGTCCCTCATTTTGGGGGACAGGCTTTTAGAACACATTAAGAGACAAAGGACGGTGAATGATTACGGATCGTACAGACTACAGAGATAAAGGGCCGGTTGTTTCGGTCATCATGGGAGTTTATAACCAATGCAATCAGGTCGAACTGCTGCAGGCGGTCAATTCTATTCTGTTACAGACTTTTCAGGATTTTGAATTCATTATTTACGACGACGGAAGCGTCGGAAAATCAGCAGAATACATCAGGAATCTGATTTATCATGACCGGAGGATCCGTGTTATCCGAAATGAGGAGAACATGGGTCTGGCTTTTTCATTGAACCGGTGTATCGGCGAAGCCAGAGGTAAATATCTTGCAAGGATGGATGCGGATGATATCTCTCTTCCCGACCGTCTGAAAAAGGAAGTTGATTTTCTGGAACACCATCCGGAATACGCATGGGTGGGAAGCAACGCAGACGTCTTTGACCATGAAAATATCTGGGGGACGCTGGTGATGGCAGAGGAGCCGAACCAGTATAATTTTCTGCCGTTTTCTCCGTTTATCCACCCTACCGTGATGTTCCGGCGGGAACTGTTTGCAGGCGGCGGTGGTTATGCCGTTGCGCAGGAAACGCTGCGCTGTGAGGATTATGAACTATTCCTGCGCCTGTACCGGCAGGGACTTCGGGGCTGTAATCTGCAAGAGAAGCTGCTGTTGTACCGTCAGAGCGCGTCATCCTATAAAAAGAGAACCTGGCGGACAAGGTGGAATGAAACAAAAATAAGAGCGAGGTATTTTCCGGAAATGGACATTCCGAGAGGAAAGCAGCTTTTGTATATGGCGAGACCGCTGGCTACAGGACTGCTGCCTTACCGGATGGTTGCCTATTACAAGAAAAGACATCTGCTTTCCACGGCGGATTCTATTGAGGAAGATATGAAAAATCTACATACTTCTGTCATCTGTCCGGATTATAATTTCTGAGGCGGCTCATGAAGCAGGAAACGAAATTTGAGGAAATATGGGCGCCGGCGCTGATTTCCTATACGGACTGGGTATTAAAGAAAGCGCTTTCCCTGAAGATACATAAATTATACTTTCTGGCAAGGGACGCGAGGATGGTCTACCAGATCGCGTGCCGGATGACAGAACAGGAAGGACTGCCGCTGACCTGCCGGTATCTGGAAGGGTCAAGATACGCGTGGCGGATGGCAGAGTTTACTCTGCCGGAGTCGGATCCCGTGGAAAAGATCTGCATGGGAGGCGTTCATGTCACCCTGCGGAAGATCTTAAGGCGCGGCGGACTGAGCGACAGGGAAGCAGAGGAGGTTGCGGAGCGTCTGGGAAAGCGGAGGGAGCTGGACCATACGCTCAGCTACGCGGATACGCAGCGGATGAAGCCCGTGCTATCGGAGTGTGAAGTATTTTGGGAACTGCTGCGCGGTCATGCCGAGGAAGCATATCATAATACCGTCCGGTATCTGGAACAGGAGGGACTGCCGGAGCAGGAACCCTTTGCCATCGTTGACAGCGGCTGGGTAGGGTCGCTGCAGCTGACGCTGGAGCATCTTCGCGATTCCATGGCGGGGAGCGGAAGGAGTCCGATCCATGGATTCTATTTCGGGCTGTATGAACTTCCGAAAGACGCTGATCCGGATACGTATCATACTTATTATTTCCGACCATATCAGGATATCGAGAAGAAGGTGCATTTTAATAACTGCCTGTTTGAGGCTGTCTGCTCCGCTAAGGAGGGGATGACGGTGGGATACCGGGAAGAAGCCGGCAGAATGACGCCGGTCTATCAGAACGACCAAAATCCCAACAGCGCGCTTATTGTGAGAAACGAGCTCCTTCTGGAGAAACTGCTGGCGCAGCCGGATATAGTGAAATCAATGATACTGCCGCCAGAAGAGGTGCAGAGACGGCTGGAGGGACTGATGAGCAGCCCCACCGATGGGGACGTCAGGGAATACGGCGATTATCTGTTTTCCGATGATGTGTCCGACAGCAGCCTTCAGCCGGTAGCGGCGGTTTTGGAGGACAGGGAAATCAAGCACCTTCATGTGCTCAACCGACTGCTGATCATGAAAGGGATCAAAAAAGAAGAGTTCCGGGACAGCGCATGGCCGGAGGGAAGCGTGGTACGCGCGGGGAATCAGATCAGCTATCATTTGTTTCAGATACGGATGTATAAACGGCTGGTTTATATCAAGAAAAAACTTAAGAATCGGTAAGAGGGATCCGACGGATGAATGTGGAGAATATCAAGCGGTATCTTTTTGTAATGAAAGAGCTGGTTGGCAGGGAAGTGAAAAGGAAATATGTCAGATCGTATCTCGGTATCCTGTGGAGCGTATTAAATCCGCTGCTGTCCATGGTGGTCATGAGTCTGATCTTCTCCACGATCTTTAAACGGTCCATAGAAAATTTCCCGATTTATTACCTGACGGGAACGATCCTCTGGAATATGTTTACCGGAGCCACCGATTCGGCAATGACGGCGCTGGTGGACAATAAAAATCTTATGACAAGGACAAAGCTGCCGAAGCAGATCTTTCCACTGTCCAGGATCCTGACTTCGCTGGTGAATTTTGGGTTTTCGCTGATTGCCTATGTAGCCATCGCGGCGTTCTTTATGATCACGCCGTCCATCCATCTGGTGGCATTTCCGGCAATCGTACTGTTGCTGTTGCTTTTTTCTACCGGGATAGGCTACCTGCTAGCCATTGCCTATTCTTTTATGCCGGATGTAAAATACCTGTATACGATCCTGCTACAGCTTTGGATGTATCTGTGCGCAATCTTTTATCCGGTGAATCTGCTTAGCCCGCAGATGCAGCTGGTGATAGGGATGAACCCTATCTATATCTACATTGCGGCGGCAAGGGACTGTGTGATGTATCATGCGTGGCCTCAGACGGTGCAGTGGATCAAGATGCTGGGCTGGGGGATCGGCATGTTCGTATTTGGGAGTCTGGTATTTAGGGCCAATAAGGATAAAATTTTGATTCAGAATATGTAAATTCGGAATCGGTAAATTGAAATTTGGAAGCAGTGAATTTGGAATTAGTGAATTTGGAATTAGTGAATTTGAAATGAGTAAATTTGAAATGAGTAAATTTTTAAATTAGAAAAATTGAAATTAAGCAAATTGGAAAGATCAAAAGTTGGAATTTAGAAAGTCAAATGATGTGAATAGAAGAAGGTATGGTTATTTAATTATGAAAAGGAGATTTCCGGCGGCGGTCATTCTGCTGGCGGTCATTGTACTGCTGATAGATCCGCCTGTCGTCTGGGCAGCGGAAGCAAACGCGCATTTCGGTTCCATCAGTTATACACATTCTACCGGGGAAGTATTTAATCTCGGGGTCTATATGGATTCGGCGGAGGCTTTTACGGAATATTCCATCATACTCTCTTATGATCCTGCCCGTGTGGAATATGTTTCTGGCGCGATTAGCGGCGGTGAAGGAACGGTGGTGCTGGGCGGTGTTTTTGAGGGCGGAACCGATTTTGTCAAGACGATGCTGCAGTTTAGGGCGCTTGTAGCGGGGGATACGTCCTTTGTGATCGCAGAGGCGACGGCTGTAGATGCGGAGGGCAATGCCTTCGATATCGTCAGTCAGGGAGCGGCGCCGCTGTCGATACGGGATAATACGCCGGTTTATCTGGATGGAATCAATATCGGTGGACAGCCGCTGGAAGGATTTGATCCGGAAACCTTCACCTATGAGCTGCAGGTGCCTTATGAGACGGAGGCGCTGGAGGTAGAGGCGCTGGGATATGAGGCGGAAATATCAGAGACTGCTCTTGAGGTAGGGGAAAATACCATTGACATACGCCTGACCAGTCCGGGCGGAACGCAGACAATTTATGATCTGCATGTTACCAGAGAGGAAAAGATCGCCGAGACAGAGGAGACGGCGTCGGAAGGGCTGACCGGAGAGGCGGAAGGGCTGACCGGAGGAGTGGAAGGAGCTGGGGCGGAATCCCAGACCGGGGAAGGTCAGACTACAGATGCGGCGCAGGCGGAGGGAGAGGCGCAGACCGGGGAGATCCTGGCTGCGGAGACAGAATATGAAGCTTTAGGCATGAGAAGTCTGCTGACCGGTATGTTAAAGCAAAGGGACGTCTATATCACAGTCATCTTTATTGTGCTGGCGGCGGTGGGCATCGCCGTGTTCCAGACGTATCGGGAATATTCCGAAGAATCGGCAGGGAACAAAGAAGAGATAGGGCGGGGAGAAACCTTTGGGTGGAAGGACCCGATCATCGCGGTAGAGGACGTCTGCATGGATTTTAAGGTTGCCATGCAGAGTGTCTCCGGCGTCAAGGAATGGATGATCAAGAAACTTGGGGGCAAAATCAGCTACCGGACGTTGCACGCCCTAAGCCACATTTCTTTTTTTGTGTATCCGGGGGAGGTCATCGGTATCATCGGAACCAATGGATCCGGTAAATCCACATTGTTAAAGATTATATCCGGCGCGCTTACGCCCACCTCGGGGTTTGTGAAGGTAGACCGCAGCAAGATACAGCTTCTAACGCTGGGAACGGGCTTTGATATGGAGCTGACCGCCAGAGAGAATGTTTATCTGAACGGTTCCGTCATCGGCTACAGCCGGGAATTTATCGACGAGCATTATAATGACATCGTGGAATTTGCGGAACTGGAGGGCTTTATGGAAGAAAAGGTGAAGAACTTTTCTTCCGGTATGGTTTCCCGTCTGGGATTCGCTATCGCGACGGCGGGAGACGCGGCGGAGATCCTGATCTTAGACGAAGTCCTTTCCGTGGGGGATGAATTTTTCAGGAAGAAATCCCTTGCGAGGATCAAGGAGATGATCCACGGCGGTTCCACAGTGCTGATGGTGTCCCATGGGATGGGAACGATCATGGAGAACTGCAACAGAGCGGTGTGGATCGAGAAAGGGAAGCTTATGATGATGGGGGATGTTAAGAGGGTGTGTGAGGCGTACCAGAGGATGAAAGGGTAAGGAAATGGTTGTACAATCTGTCGTATTTCCTAATAATGTATGTGCAGATACGGAATTGTACTTTCGCACAAATAGTAATGTAAATCTTGAGAATGAACATATCTATATGCTTCCAAATGGGAAACTGACCACAGATACATATATGAATTTGTTTGATGCAACGGTTTGGCAGGAATACACAGGAATTAAAAAATGGAAGATTATTTTTCAAGCTTCTGGTTTCGGAAGGGTGAAGCTTAAGACAGGGAATACCACTGTTGCGGAGTTAGAGATAGATTGCGCTAAGATGAGTGAAAAGCAGATAGCGTTTACATGCGACTCTAATGATTCATGGTTTTATTTAGATGTGGAATCATTAGATAGAATGGAACTGTCAGACATAGGGATTTTAACAAATGAAGCAGATAAAGAGATAGAAGAGGTATGTCTTGCTTTAAATATCTGCACATACCATCGGCAGGAGGCTTTATATCATTCTTTGGATGTAATCCGAAGCAGCAGATTTTTCCAAACGGATGACTCATTATATGGGAAATTGCAGGTTTATGTGGTGGACAATGCTTCGGAAATATCCATGCCGGAAGAAGAGTTTATATCTGTCTATCATAATCCAAATACCGGAGGTTCAGGTGGATTTACAAGAGGACTTGTTGAGATTAGGAAGACATTGCCCAAGAATGGCATTACACATGTAGTTTTTATGGACGATGATGTGGAATTTATACCTGAGACACTCTACAGACTATATATGTTGCTATCTTTGATGAAAGAAGAGTATAGGGATGAAGTGGTTGCCGGGCGAATGTTTCGGATGGATGACAGAAAAGTACAGTATACGGCGGCTGAAATTTGGAACAGAGGAGATATTAAGCATCTTGGTTTAAATGCAGATATGACACAGTTAAGTGTGTTGTCAAATGTAAATGATAATACTAATGCGGAATATGGGGGGTGGTGGTTTTGCTGCTTCCCGATAGGGTTTGTAAAAGAGAATGATCCATTGCCATTTTTCTTGCATTGTGATGATGTGGAATATGGATTGCGTCATGGGGGGACACCAATTATATTGAATGGGATTCAAGTGTGGCATGAAACATACGAATACAGGCAGAGTCCGGTGATTGCTTATTATGATACAAGAAATACCTTATTTGTAAACGAAATGTATGAAATGCCTGCTAAAAATAAAGAATTAATCGAAAACTGGAAGAAGAAAATTACCATACCACATGAGCAAAAGGATTACCTTATGGAATATATGATAATACGTGGAGCATGGGATTTTTTAAAAGGAATTACATGGTTAAAAACATGTAAAAGTGAATCTTTGCATAAAACACTAGCAAAGAAAAAGGAAAATAGAATCCTAAATGCAGTATTTTGGAGACTGACTTTTTTAAAATTGAAATATAACCTAAAAATAAGATCTTAATAAAATCGGTCGGAGGTATTGAAATACATGAACAAAAATATATCAGATAATAAAAATGACTTGAGTATTAAAATATTAGTTACTTACCATAAAAAAGATGCATTACTGAAGAACAAGGTATTTACACCCATAAATGCCGGACGGAAAATTGCAAAAGAAAACCATAACCCCGACTTAAAATGGTTGACTGATAATTGCATCGGAGATGACACGGGGGATAACATATCTGAGAAAAATTTAATGTATAATGAGATGACCTCTATATATTGGGCTTGGAAGAATTATGATACACTTGGAAACCCAGATTATATTGGACATTTCCACTATCGTCGGCATTTATGCTTTATGGATTCAGATAAATCCGTACTGGAAATGGACAATATTGGTAAGAATTATATTTATAGGCAGCTTGGTTTTGATGAAAAAAAGATTCAAAGATTATGTCAGGAATATGATTTAATTGCACCTATGCCCCAATGGAGAAATTCTGCTTATGAGCATTTTGAACGTAATTTTGATATTGAGGAATTGGAAACAGCAATCAACGTCCTAAAAGAACAATATCCTATGTATTATCAAAGTGCAAAAGAATATCTTGACGATAACAAACTATATTTCTGCATGTCTCTTATACAAATCTGACGCTGCCGACAACTTAATAGGAGTAGATCTCGGTGGTCTACGTATCATTAAAAAAAAAATTAGTGGGGGGGGG
>CAMWKA010000021.1 GCA_947174725.1 uncultured Lachnospiraceae bacterium
CAAGCTGCTCAATATTCGCAATCATCAAAATAACCATGACCATCTGGAGAACCGTCTTGATCTTTCCCCACCAGCTCGCCGCGATCACAACATCATTGTCAGCCGCCACCAGACGGAATCCGCTGATTGCAAATTCCCTGCTGATAATGATGATCACCACCCATGACGGCATCTGTCCCAGTTCAATAAATGCGATCATGGCGCTGCACACTAACAGCTTATCCGCCAACGGATCCATAAATTTACCGAAGTTCGTAACCAGATGATACTTCCTCGCGATCTTTCCATCCAAAAGGTCTGTCAGGCTCGCCACCACAAAGATACCCAACGCAATCCATCTGCTATATGCTCCGCCATATCCCGACAATAAAAAGAACAGGAAAAACGGGATCAATATCACTCGAAATAATGTCAGTTTATTAGGTAAATTCATCCGCCAGTTCTCCAATCAAATCATATTCATTGCTTCCGGTGATCCGGACATTTATCATCGTACCACTGTAAAGATCCCTGTCCGTCTCAATAAACACGTTGCCATCAATACCGGGAGCATCCATATAAGTTCTTGCAACGATCACACCCTCGTCAGAAAGACGTCCCTCCACCATAGCGGGAAGCACCTGCCCGACCATGGCTTCTGCCTTTTCAAACGCAATCTCCTGCTGCAGCAGCATAATTTCATTTCTGCGAAATTCTTTCTCCTCCTCCGCAACCTGATCAGGCATCTCTGCCGCCGGAGTATCTTCCTCTGCGGAGTATGTAAACACCCCAAGCCTGTCAAATTCCATCTCGTCCACAAACGAAGCAAGCGTCTCAAACATCTCGTTGGTTTCTCCCGGAAAACCGGTAATCAAAGTAGTTCTGAGACAGATATCCGGGATTTCACTACGCAGCCTTTCTATCGTTGTTCTAAGACCGTTTCTGTTGGTCCTGCGCCCCATCCTTTGAAGGATCCAATCGTCCGCATGTTGGATCGGCAGATCAAGATAATGACAGATCTTTTTCTCTTCCTTCATCGTCCGGATCAATTCCTCATCGATCTCCTCCGGATAACAGTACATAATGCGTATCCATTCGATTCCGTCGATCCTGCACAGTTTTCTGAGCAGTTCCGATAATGATTTCTTCCCATAAAGATCCTGTCCATATACCGTGGTCTCCTGCGCCACAAGGATCAGTTCTTTTACGCCCTGATCCGCAAGTTTTTTTGCTTCCGCCAGAAGCGCCTCCATCGGAACGGATCGGTAATTGCCCCTAACCTTCGGAATGATACAATAGGTACAATGCTTATCGCAGCCCTCCGCGATCTTCAGATAAGCATAATAACCGCCTGTTGTCAGAATCCGTCTTTTTCCGTACAGCGGAGCACAATCGGCTGCCATAACCGCATCCCTGCTCTTGCCGGCGAGAATACTTTCGATCACTGCAATCAGCTGACCGGCTCCCGTCGTCCCGATGATCGCATCCACCTCCGGGATCTCCTCATGGATCTCCTTTGCATAGCGCTGTGCCAGACATCCGGTCACGATCAACGCCTTACATCTTCCCTGCTCTTTTAACGTCCCCATCTCAATCAACGTATCAATGCTTTCCTGTTTCGCATCCATGATAAAACAGCAGGAATTGACGATGACAATATCAGCCTCAGACTCTTCATCCGTGATCTGATATCCCGCATCCGCAAGCATCCCTAACATCATTTCACTGTCAACCAGATTTTTATCACATCCCAGAGAGACCAGCAATACATTCATAAAAATCAGCTCCTACATCAAATGTAAAAATAGCGCGTCTTTGTCACATCCAAAGAACACGCTATCATGGCTGTATTAATCCTCGTCGCCAAGTATTTTTATCTTTGATTCATTCAGTTCCTCTACCGCCACAGACAGAGGTTTTTTCCCTTTGCTATATACCAGCGGCGCATCGCCTGCTATGATCTGTCTTGCTCTTTTTGCCGTCGCCATAACGATGGAATAACGGCTTGCGACAACAGGCTCTTCCCCCGGCTCAACCTCACTGTTTACAACTGCCATAAGATCTGTGTAAGATGGGTGTAACATAATTTCATTCTCCTTATTATTTATTTCCGGCTTATTTCCACCAATTCACTCCGGATTTCCTTGATGAATGTCTCATTGCGTACCGGGGTCAACCGGGCGGCATTGATGACTTCATGGGTTTTTCTGATACAATCCTCCAAGGAATCATTGACGATGATATAATCATACTGTCCGATTCCCTCCGCTTCTTCCGCAGCTCTGCGCATCCGCTTTTCTACGACCTCCGGTGTCTCCGTTCCCCTGCCCACCAGTCGTCTTTTTAATTCTGCTGCCGAAGGCGGAACAATAAACAGGAGCAACGCCGTCGGGAACTGTTCTTTGATCTTAAGCGCCCCCTGGATCTCGATCTCCAGTATAACGTCCCTACCCTCTTGCAACTGCTGTTGTACATACTTTTTAGGCGTTCCGTAATAATTATCACAGTAAGAAGCATACTCAATCAGACCGCCATTCCTGATTTCCTCTTCAAACCGCTCTCTATTCACAAAGAAATAAGATACCCCTTCTTCTTCTCCGGGGCGTGGGCTCCTCGTCGTCATGGAGACAGACAGCGCATACTGCTCATACTGCTCCATCAGACCATGTACCACACTTCCCTTACCGGTTCCGGCAAATCCGGATATCACTACAAGAATTCCCTCACGTTTCACCAATTTCACCGTCCTCCGTCTGCGCTCTGCCCATGATCGTCTCCGGCAGGAGCGCTGAAAGAACCACCTGCTGATTTTCCATCACGATCACCGCCTTCGTCTTCCGTCCCTGGGTTGCGTCGATCGCAAGACCATTTTCCTTTGCATGCTGCACCAGACGTTTGATCGGCGCGGCGTCAGGACTCACGATCGAGATGATCTTTTCTACATTTACAACATTCCCATATCCAATGTGAATCAGCTTACTCAAGCAGGTATCCTCGTCTATTCTATATTCTGTATCTGTTCACGTACCTTCTCGATCTCTGTTTTTAACTCGATCCCATAAGCAGACAGATCCAGATCATTTACTTTGGAAAGGATCGTATTCGCTTCCCGGTTCATTTCCTGTGCAATAAAATCAAGCTTACGTCCTACGCTTCCACCATCCGTC
The DNA here is from genome assembly GCA_947174725.1 of uncultured Lachnospiraceae bacterium. Taxonomy (GTDB): domain Bacteria; phylum Bacillota; class Clostridia; order Lachnospirales; family Lachnospiraceae; genus NK4A136. The sequence goes on from CAMWKA010000021.1 coordinate 3,147, forward strand.
AGCGTCTTCTTCGTCGTCTCAATATGGCTGCGCAGCCGGACGATCTCCTCATCCACGCAGACCTTGTCCGCAAAGATCGTAACCTCCGTCAGCAGACGTCCCTCATCGATCTGTACATCGGAAAGCATCTCTTTTATCTTTGTCTGAAGCTTTACCTGATATTCCCTGACGATCTCTGGCGATCTTGCCGCGATCTCATCTACCACCTTTAACATCCCGTCCAGCTTACCGATCAGGTCATTTTTCAGATTTTCGCCTTCCCTCTGTCTGGCTTCCACAAACGCTTCGGCAGCGCCTCTCAGCGTCTTTTCCAGAAGTCCCCAAAGTTTTTCCTCATCAATTGGCTGTTCCTCCATCGTAAACACTTCCGGATAACGTGAAAGCGTCGATGCACGGATGTCGTCTTCCAGACCGAATTCCTCTTTCATCTGTTTCAAATAGGAAAGGTATTCCGCTGCAACATCATGATTATATTTGATAGTAACATTTTCTTCCGTGTAATCCTCAAAGGTGATAAAAATATCCACCTTTCCCCTCTGGGCATATTCCTTCATCAGATTGCGGATGGATGCTTCAAAAAAATTAAGCTTTTTCGGCATCTTGATATTCTCGTCCAGATACCGGTGATTGACCGCCTTCATCTCAACCATGAACTTACGACCGTCTTCCTCCATCTCACAACGTCCAAATCCAGTCATGCTTTTGATCATTTCACTTATTCCCCCATCCGTATTCCGGCAGATTCTCTGCTCCCCATCATTTATCCTGTCAGGAGTATCGCCATAAATACTTCCTGACAACCAGTCGTATCTCTCTGCGAAAAGAAGCCTTGCGATCAAACAAGACTTCTTCAGCAGAGTCCAATCGGAGTGACAAGATTCGAACTTGCGGCCTCCGCGTCCCTAACACGGCGCTCTAGCCAAACTGAGCCACACCCCGCCACGATTTCAAAAACTCACGGAGTTAATTATAAATAAACTCCACCCAAAAGTCAAGACTTTTCCAATAAAAAGGGAGATGTTCCATCTCCCTTTTCTCAGTTCTTATCTTTTACTTATAAACATACCCCATGTTGGTCTTTACAAAATGGTTCAGTTTTTCTTTTGCTTTCTGATGTCCCTGATTAGCAGCCTTGGCATAATACTGGTACGCCTGCTCTTGATCCTTTTGGACGCCCTTGCCGTAAGTGTAACAATATCCCAGAATATAATTGGCATTTTTCTCCCCTTCTTCGATTGCCTGATTCGCATAAGAAATTGCCTCCTCATACATCTCCTGAGTCGGTTTGATGCCAAAATCACGGTCAGGGTCGCTCAGACAGATTGCGATCCTATATTTTGCAAATCTGTCATTGCCAAGGATCTCCAGTAATTTTTTATACCACTGCACAGCCTGTTGCGGATCCTTTTTTACACCGGTTCCGAAATCATAGCTGACTGCCACGTTACGGATCGCCCGTTCATTGCCGGCCTTGGCTGCCTTTTCATTCCATGTAAATGCCGTCTTGGTATCTTTCTTTACGCCTTCGCCATACAGATAGCAGTTGCCCACCATCGCCATTGCTTCCACATCTCCAAGCTCCGCACATTTAAGATAATATTTAAATGCTTCCGCAGGATTCTTCTTCACGCCGATGCCTTCCATGTGAATCCGTGCCAGAATCATATTTGCCAGCATCTGGTCTTCCGGATATTTCTTCATCAGGCTCTCGTCCGCTAAAGCCTCTTCCAGCTTCTTCTTCAGTTCCTCCGGATCTTCCGGAAGTTCCTTACGGCTCCGCAGGCACCATTCCGCCATATACACTTTGGCTCTGTTCCTTCCATTCTCGCTTGCATCCTTCAAAAGCGGCGCCGCAAGCTTAAAAGATTTCTCCTGATAATAGAGGACTCCAAGATTCTCCTCGATCTCACAAAATACCTCCTTCATCTCCTGATTGTCCGCATCCTTACCTGCCTTCTGGTAATACGTATGGAATTTATCCAATGCGGACTCAAGATCTGTTCTCGCAGATTCTACCGATTTTTTTGCCTTAGTTAATGCCTTTTTACCCGTACTCAACGCATCAGCGCCCAATTCTTCGATCTCTTTTTTCCTGCGTTCTTCTTCCGCTTTACGCGCTGCCTCTTCTTCCGCACGTTTGCGTTCTTCCTCTGCCTTGATGCGTTCTTCTTCCGCTTTACGCGCTGCTTCTTCTTCCGCTCGCTTACGTTCTTCCTCCGCTCTGGCACGTTCTTCTTCCGCCTTACGTGCTGCTTCTTCCTCCGCACGCTTGCGTTCTTCTTCTGCTTTGCGTGCCGCCTCTTCTTCTGCACGCTTACGCTCTTCTTCTGCTCTGGCACGTTCTTCTTCAAACTTACGTGCCGCCTCCCGCTCAGCCTTCCTGAGTTCCTCTTCGGCGCGTTTAAATTCTTCTCTTGCTTTCCGGACAGCCTCTTCTTCCTCTATCCTCCGCCTTTCTTCTTCCTGCCATGCCGCTTCCTGGACCGGCTTTGCTTCCACCGGCTGAATCGGATTTATTTCCGCTGACTGAACCGGATTCACTTCCGCTGACTGAACCGTAAACACAGGAACTTCTGTCTCAACAGGCTGCTGCTTTTCTTTCAGAAAGTCCAGTTCCAGTTCTTCCGGCACTTCCTTCTTTTCATTTAAAAATGATAGCGAAATATCCCCTTCATTGGATTTGCCGCATTTGGGACAGAACTTTGCCTTCGCGTCCATCGCAACGCCGCAATATACGCAGAATTTTGTTTTTGCCGATGTTTCGTTAAAGATCGTCCCACCGCATTTACCGCAAAATCTGTCCTTTCTGCCGATTTTTGTTCCACATTGCGCACATACCTTCACTTGCAACACCCCCGATTATTTTCTATAATTTTAATAATTTTATCAACTCATATTTTCAAATATATTATATAACAAACATCTCCCAATAATCAATTATTAATAGTAACATATAATCTACGTGTTCCAAACATCAACGCTGCCTCATGGGTTTCAAAATATACATCGATATGATTCTGTCTGACAGCGCCGCCGCAATCCTCTGCAATATAATCTCCCATGCCGTCAATATGTACGCTTGTACCATAAGGAATGACCGTCGGATCGACCGCAATCGTCCTCCCCTGCTGCGGGATCGCTCCCGTTGATGTCCTTGCTTCACGTCCTGTTACTTCCGGGCTGTAATTGCCACAACAGATCTTGCACGAACAATACGCTGTCACAGTAAACAAAACCGGCTCCGCGCCAAGTTTTGATATATCCGCCTTATCAACGAGAACATCTTCCAACACATATCCCGTGATGCCATCATATTGCACCATGGTATATCCGCCGGCAGTCTCTCCCAGACTGATCACATCTGCTCCCGCTGGAAGCGTTGTGATCCATCCCCCCTCCGCAGAAGGAGATGTCCTCATATTAGCGCGACTGCGGATTTCATATTCCATACCGCCTGTCACGGTTCCCGCTGTTCTTACCGCCGCTTCCGCCTGTGCAGCAGATGCTACGATCGTCTGTACCTCGATCATATTAGATACAGCTGCTACATCTTCCACCTCTACAGAGACCGATGTAGATATTTCGTCCCGGTTAGACAAGATTCCTCTTTGCGCCATCAGTGTGATTCCGCTGTTATTTCTCCCCCCCCTGCCGGAATTTTGCATCTCCCGCGTCGTAACCGTGGATGCAATACCGCTGTCCGAAGCCATGGAATCTCCCAGATCCAGAAGCTTTGTATAAATATATCCTGTCTGTCCCTGATAAGAGATATGCGTAAATCCGTTTTCACCTTCATCCAAAAAGGTCACCTTCGTCCCCTCCGGAACGGTAGTCAGTCTCCTAGTTTCTATCGAGGGGCCGTCACGCAGATTGGCATTGACCAGCACCTCTACCCGCAATTCCTCCATCGCCTGCGCCGTAGTCGGCTCCGCGGAAAAAGCATTCGTCAGACCACCAAGTCCCGTTACGCTTCCGAGAATCATGGAGTGGTTGTATTCATTCACAATGGGTTCCATCTGACTACCGCTTCGTTCAGCCGGCGCAGCTTCCTCCGCAACGGACGGTACGTTTATCATCCGCCGGATACATCCGGAATAAATATATCCCGTCACCCCTTCATACACGATCTCGCAAAATTCCGTATCATCCGTCCCCAGACATCTGACTACGGCCCCCTGTGGAATCGTCATCACCCAGGCTCCATTGATTGACGGTTCTGCACGCATATTAGAACGCGCAAGGACTTCATATATGTTATTGTCATCCGCATCCATGCCCCGGTTCTCTGCTGCTGTTGCGGGAATCCCGGAACATAAGATAAGAAATGCCAGAAATACCGCTCCGCATTTTCTCACCAGTGAACTCATAATGATCCTCCCCTGCCGTCACCTCTCCTAAAAGAGTCTACGGCAGTCCTATTTTGGGATAATATCATCATATAGTTTCATTTCGCTTATGTCAACCGCTAGATAATGGGGCTGAAAATACCATTTTTTTACATATTTTGTGCCTTATATATTTTCCGAAAAGAAAAAGATAACAGCGCCATGGAAAGAAAAATTAATATTTCAAAAAAAGAAAAAAATAATTGACAAATTATGATTGGTGTAGTATAGTATGAATTGTCTGTGAGAGCAGATACAGATGTGCGATAGTGGTGCAGTTGGTAGCACACGACCTTGCCAAGGTTGAGCTCGCGGGTTCGAGTCCCGTCTATCGCTCTATAATGGGGGTTTGACAACAATATCTTTTTGATTGTCAGATCCTTTTATTTTGTTGAGAATCCTAAAATATCCCAATAACTATTGATATCCCTACCGACGATGATGGGAAACGCAAGAATCGCATTCTTGACAAATAACCCGGTAAACCAAAGGAGATCGCTATGATTACGAAAACGATTAAAATCGAAAAGGTTTTGGGAATTGATTTGATACCGTATCTGGTACAGTCCGCATGTCATTACGAAGCTTCCCTGTACATTATTGATCAGGACAAAAAAATCAACATGAAAAGCATTATGGGAATGTCTATCCTCAAGTTAACTGAAGGAAAGACTTTGGAACTGACTGCCGACGGCGCTGATGAAGAAATAGCGATCCAGGAACTGTCAGGCTGTTTCTTAAGATAGTCTTTTACTTTATCCCGCTATCTAATCTGCCATCTTAATCGTATAAATTCTGGTAAGCGACTCATCTATCCTCTCTTCCGTAAGCGTACCATCAGCAACTGCTGCCAACACTGCCGCATATGCATCCGCGACATTGGCCGGCTTCATGATCATATCGGCTCCTGCCTGCAATGCCATAACTGCAGCTTCTCCGGCAGTATAATGATCCGTGATCGCCTTCTGATCCAAATCCGCCGTAATAACAACGCCCTGGAAACCTAACTCTCCACGAAGTATATCAGTGATCATCACGGAAGACAGAGAACAGGGAACCGTTTCCTCTGCCACCGTCATGTTAGACACCATAACCATCTCCGCTCCCGCCGTAATACCTGCAGAAAAAGGCTGAAAATCAGAGGAGCGCATTTCATCTAACGTTTTTTCTGTCGTCGCAGTGCCATTTGCCGGATCACCGGTCAACGACCCCTGTCCCGGAAATGCCGTCAGACAGGTGATGATACCATAATCGCTCTGCCCATTTACCGCTGAGGGAATCATGGATGTTACAATGTCAACATCCGTATTAAACGCACGCTCCCCCAGATAGGAGCCTTCCACCGGCACATCGCATACCGGTCCAAGATTAACATCGACTCCATATTCATTCAGGTAAGATCCTATTGCCATATAAGCCTGATAAGCATTGCCCGTATCTCCGGAAGTTCAGATCTCTCCGGCTGCCTGCTGCGCTGTTACACCGGTTGCGCTGCCTGCAATAACATTGACTGCACCTTCCTCCCGCACAATCATCCAAAGCTCCTGATTATAAAGCTCCTGATACATATTTTTTGTATTTGCCAGCATCTCTTTAAACTGATCTGTGCTCTGAACATTTTGTGCTGAATATACAATCCCGCCTACCGCGTATTCTCCCAGAGCGGTACGTGTTCCATCTCCGGCCCGGGTCGCTGTGGCCACTCCGGTAATGGACTCCGGTGTAACCACGAACAGATTTGCCACCTTCTGCTCCAAGGTCATGGAACTTATGTAAGCCGCGATCTCCTCCTGCAATGGATCGACCGGTTCCTCAATCGGCGCCTCATTCTCTGAAATCATTTCTTCCGGCGTAGAGATCACACCGGAACCTTCCGCCGTTTCCGGGTCAGTGATCTGGTTATTCGATGTAATAATCTGCTGATTTCCCGATTTAAAATGATCTATCAAAAACCGGATACCAACATATCCGCCCGCGAATATCCCTATGATCAAAAGCACCAGCACCAGATACGCTATGATCTGATTTCTGATCCTTCTTCTTCTTCTTTCTTCCCTGCGGGAATCACGATTTCTCCCCGAATGATTTTCCTTCGCCATGATCTATAACCGTGCCTTTCCATCACCCAACTAATATCAGCATCAAAGAATGACCGTACCTGCATCCAATATTTCATTGACATATATTGACACATATCGACAAATACAACCGATTCAATCATACCATTTCTATAGGAGTTACGCAAGATAAAAATATTATGTAAATCGTGAATTTTCCATTTGATAAAAAGAATTGGTAAAAACAGAAATCCGACGCCGCCCTTTCTGCAGGACAGCGCCGGAATCGTTCCGTATTTTCTGTTTCAGTTTTCACATACTCTGTCAGTCCGCCAGACCAAAAATATCATGCGCCGCATTGACCGCCTTTTCCACTTCCTTCTCGTCAATCAGCACCGTAACGCGGATCTCAGAGGTAGAGATCATCTTAATGTTGATATTGCTGTTGTATAAGCACTCGAACATCTTTGCAGCCACGCCCGGATTACTCATCATGCCGGCGCCGACGATGGATACTTTGGCAACGCCCTTTTCACATTCCAGCTTCTGATATTTCAGCCTTGATTTATTATCCTCGATCACCTTCACTGCATCATCCGCGTAATCTCCGACTACCGTAAACGCAATATCCTGCGTATTGTCACGTCCTACAGACTGCAGGATCATATCGACGTTGATATTGGCTGACGCCAGCGCGTCAAACAACCGGAACGCTGTTCCCGGCTTATCGCTCAATCCCACTACTGATATCTTTGCACAATTCTTATCAGATGCCACACCGCTGATTAACATTCTCTCCACTTTTACTTCCTCCTTCAATACTGTTCCTTCTTCATTGGTCAGACTGGAGCGAACCACCAGCTGAACACCATATTTCTTTGCCATTTCTACCGAACGGTTATGAAGCACTCCTGCTCCAAGCGTTGCAAGATCAAGCATCTCATCATATGTGATCTCCGTAAGCTTCTTTGCGTTCTTTACGATACGCGGATCTGCCGTATAGACGCCGTCCACATCCGTATAGATCTCGCAGGCATCCGCCTTTAGCGCTGCCGCCAGCGCTACCGCCGTCGTATCTGAGCCTCCGCGTCCAAGCGTCGTATAATCGCCATACTTATTGATTCCTTGGAATCCCGTAACAATCACGATCTTTCTCTGATCCAGCTCATGACGGATCCGTTCCGTATCGATCCTCTTCAATCTCGCATTGGAATAGTTGGAAGTCGTGTGCATGGCTACCTGAAACGCATTCAGCGAAATCGCCGGAACGCCGAGCATATCAAACGCCATCGCCGCCAAAGCCACACTGGTCTGCTCTCCTGTAGTTAAGAGCATATCCATCTCGCGTTTTGAGGGATTGTGATTGATATTCTTTGCCATTTCAATCAGTTCATCCGTCATCTTTCCCATTGCGGAAAGAACAACCACAACATCATTGCCCTTTTGATACTCGTCTATACACCGCCTTGCCACATTATAGATCCTTTCTTTGTTGGCAACCGAAGTACCTCCAAATTTCTTTACAATTAACATATCCCCGCCTTCTTTCCTTTCTTACATTGTTATAGCACGTCTTTTGGACATTCTATCTGATCATTGATATGATTTTATCATATTTATAATCTTATCATACTGATGATCTCTGTAAATCCTGCTGCCGCTTCCTGATATTCCCGCTCGCTCATCTCCCCCGTCAGGACAGCGAACTCATCCGCCGCTTCCGGAACCTGCACCGCCTGTACCTTGCCGAATGTATCTTCCGCCTTCTGCTGCAGCGCTTCAGGGTTCCCTTTGATTCTGACCAGATACCGCTGCCGGAATGCTCCGTTTTCCGTCAGTTTCTTTTCCGTCTCGTCCCACGCTGCCGGAATACTTGTGCCAAGCTTCTTCACACACTCTACCACATCTCCGACCACTGCGCTTGCGGTAGGCAGCTTTCCTGCCCCCCTTCCGTAATACAAAGAAGTATCTAACATATTGCTGTGTATCTGGATTCCATTAAATACGTCATTTACACTTGCAATCGGACTATATGACGGCACAAGTCTGGGACTTACCATGGCAAACTCGCCTTCCTGCGTATTCACGGAAAGACCGATCAATTTGATCTTGCAGTCGATCGCTTTGGCATATGCAAAATCCCTCGGCGTGATCTTTGTGATTCCTTCTGTATAGATCTGTTTGTAATCCACGTTATGTCCGTATAATATAGAAGAAAGGATCGCGATTTTCCTGCAGGCGTCATGCCCTTCAACATCTGCTGCAGGATTACGCTCCGCATAGCCAAGCTCCTGCGCCTCTTTTAATATCATATCAAAATCGGAGCCGTCCCGTTCCATTTTGGTCAGGATATAATTCGTCGTTCCGTTTAAAATGCCCTCGATCCGATCGATCTTTTCTGCTGTCAGCGCATCATTCATCGTGCGTATGATTGGAATCCCGCCGCCTACGCTTGCTTCAAACAGATAACTGCACTGATGCTCTCCCGCGATCCGCATCAATTCCGCGCCATGAGCCGCCACCAGTTCTTTATTGGAAGTGCATACGCTCTTTCCGCTCGTCAGCGCTTTTTTCGTAAATGTATATGCAGGTTCAATACCGCCCATTGTCTCACAGATCACTTTGATCTCAGGGTCCGTCAGGATGACATCCACATCATGCACGATCCTTTCCTGGATTGGATCTCCTTGGAAATCTCTGATATCCAATACATATTTTACACGGATCTCGTCTCCTGCTCTCCTGCCAATCTCCTTTTGGTTGGTCTCCAGGACTTCTACAACACCGCTGCCCACAGTCCCATACCCAAATACCGCAACCTGAACCATACGACTACCTTACCTTTCATCCTGCTCTCCATTGCACGTTCTAAAATAAACATGTATAAGAATCGCGCAATCTATGTATCCTACTATATAGGAAAATCTCATAACGTCAAGATTTTACCATAATTATCGAACATACGCAATAAAAAGTTCTTTTCTTTTATAAGATTTTATATTACAATATAGCTAATCTGTTCAATAT
>CAMWKA010000022.1 GCA_947174725.1 uncultured Lachnospiraceae bacterium
AAGCAAGGAGGATGCAACAGTGAGATTAGTGACACGTTCGGATTTTGATGGTTTGGCATGTGGGGCGCTGCTCCTGGAAGCAGGCATTATAGATAACTGGAAGTTTGCGCATCCCAAGGATCTGCAGGATGGGCTGATACCGGTGGACGAGAACGACTGTCTGGCGAATGTACCTTTTGTGGAAGGCTGCGGTCTGTGGTTTGACCATCATTCCAGTGAGCATGAGAGACAGGAGCTTGCGGGAAAATACAAGGGAGAAAGCCGCATTACGCCTTCATGCGCACGTATTATTTATGATTATTATGGCGGCAAAGAGCGTTTTTCACATTTTGACGACATGATGGTTGCCGTTGACAAAGTAGATTCCGGCAATCTGACCATTGACGAGATCCAGAACCCAACCGGCTGGATTCTGGTGGGCTTTTTGATGGATCCCCGTACTGGTCTTGGAAGATGGCGCAATTTCACTATTCCCAATTATAAGCTGATGGAAGAATTGATGGAATGTTGCCGCACTATGAGTACTGACCAGATTCTTTCGCTTCCTGATGTGGTAGAGCGTATTGAGGTATATCGTGAACAGTCCGAAAAGTTCAAGGAAATGGTAAAAGCGCATACCCGTATTGAAAAGGATGTCATTATCACAGATTTGCGTGGGGTTGACCCCATTTATTCCGGTAACCGTTTTATGATTTACAGTATGTATCCTGAGCAGAACATCTCCGTATGGATCGTCAGCGGACGCGGCGGCTTAGGATGTTCCTGCGCTGTTGGTTACAGCATCTTAAACCGTACCAGTAATGTTGATGTAGGTTCCTTAATGTTAAAATATGGCGGCGGCGGACACAAAGCAGTGGGCACCTGCCAGTTTACTGATGAAACGATGGGTACACAGGTTCCTCTTCTTCTGGACGAGATCATCAACTACAAAGCATAACAATATCAATACATAAAATATAACGATACAAAAACGCCCTGCTGACCATCCTGACAGATGACAGCAGGGTATTTTTCAATTTAATCCGCTACAGGATGCAGTACTCCCTGAAACCTTCCCATAACGCCTTTAACAACGATACCAAGCCCTAAAATTACCAATGTGACATTGGAATTGCCCAAAATGGGAAATCTTTTCCAATCAAATACCTGTACAAGAAGACCGATTACCGCGATCACCCCAATAATGCTTCCCACAATAGAGATCGGATGACCGGGACGCGTCATCAGGAATTTATAGGAATTGGCAGCACAAAAAACCGCGCCGATCACCCCAAGCGTAATTGCTGCGGAACGCGCGCTGTCAATCCAGAGAAAATGGATACCGGCCAGACCCATCCACACTAAAACAACAGAAATGATCACTTCTGCCATGACAATAGATTTTCCTTCCATATCTATCTGCTCCTTTCTAACAACAATATTTCTGTTATGTTTAGTATGATTTTTTTGTCTTTTTTTATTCCCGTTTAATTTTCCATTTTTTTATATATAAACTTCATTTCGGCATATCTTCCCTGGCTGCTGCATATGTATGAAAACAAAGAAATGATCTGAGGATACCTATGAACGGATTTTCCGGATTTTTTGATTATACCTTACAAAGAGAATACCAAGAAGAATACCTGCAGGATAAACTGAACACCATCAGCGAACCGCTTTGCCGGACCAGCAATGAGCCCGGTGTCTCACTGCACACCGAACATTTTGCAGTCATCGGAGCCACCTCCTACCACCTTTGTCTTAAAGATCGCTGCTGCTATATTGCAGTGGACGGTAATGTATTCAACAGGGAAGAACTTCTTGAACTGTTAAGGATACGCGGCTATGAAGCAAAAGACAGCTGTCTTTCCGAAATCATATTGGTAGGTTTTATGGAATACGGCATAGAATTTATTCAAAAATTAAACGGCAATTTCAGCATTGTGATCTTTGACGCACGGCACGAAACGCTTTACCTGTTCCGCGATCATTTCGGGACCAAACCACTCTTTTACACCACACAGGACGACTGTATCATCTTTGCTTCCGAGCTGAAATCCCTTCTGGCTTATTCCGAAATCGCACCTGTTGTATCGAAAAATGGCTTAAATGAACTCTTCAGCATCGGTCCCGCCCATACGCCGGGAAAGACTGTGTTTGACGACATTTATGAAGTAAAGCCTGCCTGCTGTATCTCAGTCAACCGTTATGGCTGCTGCTCTACGCCTTACTGGTCTCTGCCCTGTACTGCGCATTTTGAAAATTATGAAGCCACCGTGCATCATACGGCAGAACTGTTATCCGGCATTATCAAGGAAGAACTTATGCAGGATGAGGATTTTTGCTGTCTGCTTTCCGGCGGAATCGATTCCAGTATTGTCAGCGCGTACCTTGCCAGAGAAATGAAGGAGCGCGGGCAGCGGCTGGTCACGGTATCCTTTGATTTTGATCAGAATGATAAATATTTCAAAGCATCTTCCTTCCAGCCCTCTCAGGACCGTCCTTATGTAGATGCCATGATCAAATTCCTTGGCAGCGAGCATTACTATCTGACTTGCGACCACCAGACGCTTGCGGATATGTTAAAAGATTCCGTACGTTCCCATGACGTTCCCTGCATGGCAGATGTGGATTCCTCCCTGTTATATTTCTGCGGTAAAGTAAAAGAAATCAAAAATGTTGCATATACCGGAGAATGTGCTGACGAGATTTTCGGCGGTTATCCGTGGTTCCACCGTGAAGACCTGCTGCAGGCTGACACCTTCCCCTGGACCGCTGACTGCGCTCCGCGTAAGCAACTGCTAAAAGGCTCTTTCCTGGAATTTTTGAACATGGAGGATTATATCAGCGAAACATATCATCAGGCGATACGCGGAATCAGTGTGTTACCGGATGAATCACCGACCGATGCCTGTAGACGCCGTTATACCTACTTAACGATCCATTGGTTTATGCAAACGCTCCTGACCCGCATGGATCGCTGCGCCCGTTCCACCGGACTGACGGCAAGAATTCCCTTTGCCGACCGAAGGCTGGCGGAATATGTCTATAACGCGCCATGGAACATGAAAGCACGGAACGGACTGGTCAAATCACTGCTGCGTCAGTCTGCGGAATATCTTCTTCCCAGACAGATCCTTCTGCGCAAAAAGAGTCCGTTTCCCAAAACTTACAATCCCTATTATGAAAAATTACTGTCCGACATGTTATCGGAAGTGGTCAAAGACAGCGAATCGCCGCTGCACGATTTTCTAGATATGGAAGCGCTGCAGCAGTTTCTTGCCAACCCGAAGGACTATGGCGCGCCCTGGTATGGCCAGTTAATGTGTGGTCCCCAGATGATGGCGTACTTGTTGCAGATCGATTTCTGGATCCGCGAGTACCAGATCGATATACGCCTGTCCTGACCTTATTTTAAAACAGATACACGGAAAACTTTTACTGATATGATGGATAAAAGAAACATTTGAAAACATATGTAACTGTCCGGTCATCCCGGGCAGTTTCTTTTTACAGCGGCACGATTACCGGCTGGATCTGCATTTTTACAATGGCACAATCACAGGCTGGATCTGTCTGCCTTCCAACGCCGCCAGGATCGTATCCCCGATCAGATCGACTTTCGCAATCATGGAATTGGGCTTCTTAACGCAATCATCCTGTCCAAACGGCACAAAATAAATATTTTTCATTGCCATCAGCGCGCCGATATTTTTAAAATTGATTCCCAGTGCATCATTGGTCGAAACGCTTATGACTAACGGCTTCCCATTTCGCAGATGAGCCTTGGCTGCCATCAGGACTGCCGTATCGGTAATGCCGTTGCAAAGTTTTGCCAGCGTATTGCCGGTGCATGGAGCGATCACCAGCACATCCAGATATGCCTTCGGACCGATCGGTTCCGCCTCCTGTATGGTAAAGATCCCCTGATTGCCTGTGATATTCTGTATCCGCTCACGATATTCCGCCGCCTTCCAGAAACGGTTATCCAGTTCCGCCGCATGATCGGAAAAGATCGGGATCAGATTTGCACCTTTCTCCTTTAGTGCTTCGATTTCTTTTAAAACTTTATCAAACGTACAAAAAGAACCTGTAATGGCAATCCCCACAGTGCACTCTGATAATTTCATACCAGCATACCCCTTCCTTTTGATATCCGTTGATGAATTATCATATGCAGTTTTTGGAGAACTGTGACATCAACGCCTCCGCTAAGATTTCCCCGGATGTCTTCGGGGCATATTTTCCCGGAAGTCCAAGAGAAAGCTTGGCTTTGATCCCTGCGTACCGGCAGTACTCAAAGTCTGTACCGCCCGGCTTGGACGCAATATCAATGATCACTACGTTAGGATCAAACCGGGACAATACCTGTTCGGTAAGTACTAGTGCCGGTGCCGTATTAAATACATACGTATACTTTTCCGTCTGCCCATCACCGCGTCCAAACATCTCTCTGACTTCGTAACCCATAGCGCGCGCTTTTGTGCGGCTGACCACATTTCGTGCCATCACGGTCACTTTTGCCTGCAGTCCCTTTAACTTATCTGCCAGAACACTTCCGCATTTGCCATAACCGATGACAAGACATTCTTTGCCATGGAGCGTTTCCTCGCTAAGCATCATCGCTTCCACAACCGCTCCTTCCGCCGTAGCGATGGCATTGCCGATGGTGACGGATTCGTCCTTCATCAGATCATATAAAACCGCTCCCTTTTCCTGGCATGTTTTTACAAACTGTTCCGAGAAAAGTCCGCCATAGAGTTTTTGTCCTTCCTTTAAATTTTCATATAACTCCGATAACAGTACCACATCATCAGCCGTCTCCTGCTTGATCGTCTTACCGTCTACTGATACGGGGATCGGCAATACGATAATGTCCGCCTCTCCTATCTGCTGCTTTAATGCGGTGGTTTTCAAAATCTCCAGCTTGCCTTTTTCCTTAATGGGCACCCCGTAACAGCATACACCATAACCATTCTTCTGCAACGCTTCCGCAAGATAATACTGCCTGCTGTCACCGCCCATGACCAAGACCTTTTCCATCCGGTTACCTCCATAGATAAATAATATATTAGTGATTGCAAAACCATATCTTATAAAACTCTGGCAATGAAATACATTCCATAACATTTTATAAGGTTTACATAACTATCTAAGATATATCATTTCTTTGCGGCTAATTAAACTCGCAAACCCGCGCTTTCAGCGCTTTTTGTCTGATTTCATCAGACGTTAATACTGCAGTGCTAAGCTCGATTCCGCTTTGCTTCATCTCGCTCACGGGCTTCGCCCTATGTTCGCTTGCATGCCCATCCCCGCAGCGCTTAGCTCGATTCCGCTTTGCTTCATCTCGCTCGCGGGCTTCGCCCTATGTTCGCTTGCATGCCCATCCCCGCAGCGCTTAGCTCGATTCCGCTTTGCTTCATCTCGCTCGCGGGCTTCGCCCTATGTTCACGAGTGAAACCATAATGCCGCTAGTAAGCAAGCTTCCTGCGGCATATGGTTTCACTCGCGAACGCACTGCTCATTGCTTTCGCGTACACTATAGCATATGCAAAAACGCCTCCGGCTGCTACCGGAGGCTTCTTGCATGTCCTTATTTATGCTGTTCTATCAATTCGTAAATCTCGTCCCGTCCCTGCTTCGACAATGCGGAAAACGGAATAATGGTGTTCTCCTTTTTTGCTCCCAGCGTCTGCCGGATCAGCTTCACCTGCTTTTGAATCTGACTCCTGTTGATCTTATCCAGCTTGGTTGCAATGATCACCGGTTCAAATCCCTGAGCCACAATCCATTCATACATCATTTTGTCATTAGCGGACGGCTCATGACGGATATCAATCAGCAAAAAGACCGCCTTTAACTGCTTCGACTGATGCAGATAACGCTCCACCATCTTTCCCCACTTTGCCGTTGTTTCTTTTCCCACTTTAGCATATCCATATCCGGGAAGATCGACAAAATACAGTTCATGATTAATATTATAGAAATTGATGGTCTGCGTCTTTCCGGGCTGCGAGCTTGTCTTTGCCAGTGATTTTCTCTGCATCAGAGCATTGATCAGCGATGATTTCCCTACATTGCTCTTCCCCGCGAACGCAAATTCCGCACAGGCATTTTCCGGCAGCTTACTCGTGATACCGCAGACGGTTTCCAGTTCCACACTTTTGATAATCATACAAGTTCTCCATGCCAGAGCAATTTGAGGCTCTGACTCAAATTGCAGATTGGAAAATAAGATATCAATCTTATTTTTCAATCTGCACTCTGTTATTTTTTTATTGCAAGCTTCAGTACGTCCTCCATCCGCTCCACATAGACGATATCCAGTCCTGACTTGATCTCGTCAGATATTTCAGACACATCCTTCTCATTCTTTGCCGGCACCAGCACTGTCTTCATACCCGCCTGTTTTGCGGCAAGGGTTTTTTCCTTAAGTCCTCCGATAGGCAGAATCCTGCCGCGCAGGGTAATCTCTCCGGTCATCGCGATTTCCGGTCTTACCTTCTGATTCGTCATTGCGGAAAATACCGCTGTCGCCATGGTAATACCGGCGCTCGGACCATCCTTCGGCACTGCCCCCTCCGGAATATGGATATGAATATCATGCTCCTTGAAAAACTCCGGTTTGATCTGATATGTTCCTGCTATGGAGCGAAGATAGCTGATTGCCGCCATCGCGGATTCCTTCATCACGTCTCCCATCTGTCCCGTCAGCTTCACTTCCCCTTTTCCGGGCAGGATCCCTGCTTCCACTTCCAAGGTATCTCCACCCACACTGGTCCATGCCAGTCCTCTGACGACTCCGACTTCTGCTTTGGTATTCCGCCGATTGTTTTGATATTTTTCTTTTCCAAGATAATCGGCAAGCTCTTTTTTGGTGATTGCCTTACAAGCTTTTACTGTTGGCTGTTCGTCCTCTTTTCGCTGCTGTTCCACCAGATTTGCTGCTGCCCTTCTGCAGATCTGGTCCAGCTTCCTTTCCAGTTCACGGACACCCGCTTCCCTGGTATAACCCATGATCACTTCACGCAGCGCGCTGTCCTGAAGCCTGAGCTGCTTCGGCTGCATACCGTTTCGTTTTAGTACCTTAGGGAAAAGATGTTCCTTAGCAATATGAAATTTCTCCGTATCCGTATAGCCGGATAATTCGATGATCTCCATCCTGTCCAATAACGGTCTGGGGATCGTCTGTGTTGTATTTGCCGTAGCGATAAACATGATCTTGGAAAGATCCATCGGCAATTCCACATAGTGATCCCTGAAATTGCAATTCTGTTCCGAGTCCAATACTTCCAGCATCGCCGATGCCACATCGCCCTTATAATCCTGACTCATCTTATCGATCTCATCCAGAAGCATCAGCGGATTTTTTACACCTGCCTGTTTCAGTCCTGTCGTAATACGCCCCGGCATGGAGCCGATATAAGTCCGTCTATGTCCTCTGATCTCCGCCTCGTCCCGCACGCCGCCCAGACAGACGCGCACATATTTCTTTCCGGTTGCCTCCGCGATAGAACGCGCAATGGAAGTCTTGCCCGTACCCGGCGGTCCTACCAGACAAAGGATCGTACTCTGCGTCTCCTGCGTCAATGATCTGACCGCAAGGTATTCTATGATACGCTTCTTGATATCCTCCAGTCCGTAATGATCCGCATCCAGGATCTTCCTCGCCTCATCCAGCCGGATATGATCTTCCGACATCTTATCCCACGGCAGTTCCAAAAGCGTCTCTAGATACAATCTCTGTGTCGCCGCATCCGCCGAGGATTCACTCATTAGTTCCAGACGATGGATCTCCTTGTTAATAGCTTTCTTGATCTCTTCAGAAGCGGTCAGATGTTCCACCGCCTTGATATACTTTTCTTCCTCCGTATCTTCCCCCGCGCTTTTATTCAATTCTTTTTTGATAAAAGCAAGCTGTTCCCGCAGAATATATTCCCTCTGATTCTGCTCCACCTGATCGGATAATTTGTCCCCAAGCTCCCTCCTGATACGATCCGTCACGATCTCCTTACGCATCATATCCGCAAGGCACTCATATCTTTCAGGAATCTCCACCGCATCCAGGATCATATGTTTCTGCTCTACTGTAATCGGCAGGTTTCCCGCCAACAGATCCAGAAAATCTCCCAGCTTCACAGCATTTTTCAACTGCTCCGACAGATACCGGCCATTCTGTCCGTGTCCATCATAATACTGCAGGAACAGTTCCAGACTGTCCCTGCGCATTGCTTCGTAACGCAGGACATCCCGCTTTGCCGGCTCCGCTTCCGGTATCAATAAAATATCCGCCGTGGGATATTCCACATCTATAAGCGTCAGAGAAGATACGCATGCCCTTTGGCAGCTTTCAAACAAAACATGAACCCGTTTCCCCGATACTCTGGCGAGCCGCTCAACCTTTGCCATAACGCCAATCTGACAAATATCAGACAGATCTTTTACCTCTTCCTTTTCTGAACTTTGAAGTCCCAGAAAAACATTTCCATCCATAACCATTGCGTGTTCCACACTGGCGATGGACTCCTCGTCATCCAGTTCCAGATGCATCCGTGTTCCGGGAAGAACGACCAAAGACGCCAGCACTACCACAGGGATTCCCTGTACCATATTTTCTTTTTCTATGTTATCGTTCTTTTTCATTTTCCTCTCCATACTGCGGCTTTTCGCTTTCAGTGCCGCCAGTCAAAAACATCTTAGACATAAAAGACCGCATCAGCTGCGGTCTCTCCATGCCATTCTGCATCATTCTGCTTTTTTCCTTAGCGTTTTCTTGGAACTCTGCCGATGAACTACAATCGGTTCACTCTCTCCTTCAACCGCACCCTTGGTTATAATACAGCTTTCAATCGTCTCATCTGACGGGATCTGATACATAACGTCCATCATAATATCTTCCATGATAGAACGAAGTCCCCTCGCGCCGGTTTTTCTGGTAACTGCCTTTTGGGCAATTGCCTCCACAGCATCCTGCTCAAAAGTAAGCTTTACCTCATCCATATCAAATAAGGTCTGATACTGTTTGATAAGCGCGTTCTTAGGCTCCTCCAGAATACGTACCAATGCGTTCTTATCCAGTCCCTCCAAAGAAACCGTCACAGGTACACGTCCGACAAATTCCGGGATCAGCCCGAATTTGATCAGATCCTGTGGCGTCACGTCATGCAGAAGCGCTGATATATTATCTTCCGGCTTTACCGCAATCTCCGCGTTAAACCCGATGGATTTTTTATTCAGCCTGTCACCGATGATCTTTTCCAATCCGTCAAACGCGCCACCGCAAATAAACAAAATATTGGTCGTATCGATCTGGATCAATTCCTGATGCGGATGCTTTCGTCCACCCTGCGGCGGCACGGAAGCCTGCGTACCTTCTACGATCTTAAGCAGCGCCTGCTGCACACCCTCTCCTGATACATCCCTGGTGATCGAAACATTTTCGCTTTTTTTAGTGATCTTATCAATCTCATCAATGTAAATGATGCCGTACTGCGCACGTTCGATATCATAATCCGCCGCCTGAATCAGTTTCAGCAGAATATTTTCCACGTCTTCACCGACATATCCGGCCTCCGTCAATGTCGTTGCGTCCGCAATCGCAAACGGGACATTGATGATCTTTGCAAGAGACTGGGCAAGATATGTTTTACCGGATCCGGTAGGCCCCACCATGATGATATTGCTCTTTTGCAGTTCCACATCCAGATCCTTCGACGCTGTCACACGCTTATAATGATTATATACCGCTACCGAAAGAACCTTTTTCGCTTCCTCCTGCCCGATCACGTAATCGTCCAGGAACTCTTTGATCTGTACCGGTTTCAAAAGGTTGATGTCTTTCTGTTCTTCTTCCTCATCATCCTCCATATCAAAATCGTCCAACTCTTCTTCAATGATATCGGAACAAATATCCACACAACTGTCACAGATAAATACTCCATTCGGTCCCGAAATCATCTTCCGGACCTGATCCTGCGACTTATTGCAAAATGAACAGCGTATCCTGCTGTCTGTACTATTTCCCGCCATAATCTATTATTCTCCTAAAAATATACCTGCTCAATCTTTCTTATCTGCGGTAGGACGCTTGGTGATCACATCGTCTATCAGTCCATACGCTTTGGCTTCCTCCGCTGTCTTCCAGTTATCCCTGTCGGTATCCGCAGCCACAACATCCAGCGGCTGTCCGCAGTTCTCCGCCAAGATACGATTTAATTTTTCTTTCGTCTTTAAGATATGCTTTGCGGCAATCTCAATTTCTGTCGCCTGTCCCTGCGCGCCTCCTAACGGCTGGTGGATCATGATCTCCGCATTGGGCAGAGCGAATCTCTTTCCCTTAGTGCCGCCAGCAAGCAGAAACGCACCCATACTTGCCGCCATACCGATACAATTGGTGGAAACATCGCATTTTACAAACTGCATGGTGTCATAAATCGCCATACCTGCCGTAACCGAACCGCCGGGACTGTTGATATACATCTGAATGTCCTTCTCAGGATCCTCTGCTTCCAAGAACAAAAGCTGTGCCACAACAAGACTTGCGGTCACTTCATTTACCTCACTGCCCAGAAAGATGATCCTTTCTTTTAATAATCTGGAGTAAATGTCATAAGACCTTTCACCCCGGCTCGTCTGCTCGACAACCATAGGGACCAGTTCATTATAAATCGTCTGATTCACGTAATAACACCTCTTTCATTTTTGATTTTGTCCGACTCTCACGTATTATTTTTCTTTCGCGTTAGCCACAACAAAGTCGATTGCTTTCTTGATTCTGAGATCTTTCTTGATCATCTTTTCATCTGCTTCCATCAGAATATCCTTCAGCTTATCTACTTCCATCTTGTAGCTTTCCGCCATATCCTTTAACTCATTTTCATATTCTTCCTCAGTAACTTCCATCTTCTCCGCGTCCGCAACAGCCTCCAGCACCAGACGCGCCTTGATCTTCTTCTCTGCGCGCGGCTTTGTCTGCTCCATCATCATTTCCCTGTTCATGCCGGTAAACATGAAATACTGATCCAGAGAAAGTCCCTGCATGGAAAGCTGCTGGGCAAACTCATCGATCAACTGACGCTGCTGTGTCTCGATCATCGCCTCCGGGATATCCATCTCCGCCTCTTCTATGATCGCGTCGATCACGGCATCCTCTTTCTGCTCCTTGCTCTCTTTTTCCCTCTTCTCCGTAAGTTTCTTCTTTACATCTTCCTTATATTCTTCAACAGAATCAAACCCTGCATCATCCGCAAAATCTTCATCCAGTTCCGGAAGCTGCTTTTCTTTCACTTCATGTATCTTACACTTAAATACAGCCGGCTTTCCTGCCAGTTCCTCCGCATGATAATCCTCAGGGAAAGTAACGGAAACCTCACATTCCTCTCCGGTATTCTTACCGATCAGCTGCTCCTCAAATCCCGCAATGAAAGAATGGGAACCGATCTCCAAGGAATAATTCTCGCCTTTACCGCCCTCAAAGGCTTCGCCATCTACAAAGCCTTCAAAATCGATCACCGCCGTATCGCCTTCCTTGATCGCCCTGCCTTCCACAGTTACGATCCTTGCCTGACGGTTTCTTTCCTGTTCGATCTGCTCATCAACATCCTCTTCCGTAACCTCAGTATCCAGCTTATCAACCTTCACGCCTTTGTATTTTCCTAATTTCACGGAAGGGTTAAGCGCAACCTCCGCTGTAAAAATAAACGGTTTATCTACCTCCATCTGTACTACATCGATCTTCGGAGAAGATACAATCTCCTCTTCACATTCATCATATGCCTTGCTGTATGCATCAGGGATGATGATATTGGCTGCATCCTCAAAAAATACATCCTTTCCATACATCTTTTCCACTATCTGACGAGGCACTTTACCCTTACGGAAGCCCGGAACATTGATCTTATTTTTATTTTTTTTATATGCCTGATCGACTGCCTTGTCAAATTCCTCATAAGGCACCTCGATAGTAAGCTTTGCCATATTATGTTCCATTTTTTCAATCTGTAATCCCATTTCTAACCATTCCTCCTGAAGCGATATTATAACTATGAGATTATACCACATTTCACTGCGGTAAGTCTAGTTATTTTTTCGCATAAATCACCTTCGCCGATATTCCGTTGATCATACCGATCTTTCCTGACAACGCGCTGATCACATCTTCCGGCGCTTCCATGGCAATACTGATCATGGAGATCTCTTTTCCACCATTTACCCGATGTGGCAATCCCATCCTACCGATAATGTATTCCGAATATTTGGAAAGCAAGCCATTTAATTCCGCTATCTGGCTTCTGTCCTCAACAATAATTCCTAACATTGCGCATCTGTTCATAATAATCCTCCATATCAAAAGTTTTATTAAGTGTTTGTGAAATTCAATTTTGGGATATTTCCGTTGCGCAACACAGACATATCATCGCCGGGCACGCTTCCGCTGCG
>CAMWKA010000023.1 GCA_947174725.1 uncultured Lachnospiraceae bacterium
ACTTATATAGAATATCACTACTAATTCCTATTGTCAACAATATTTTTCCAATTTTTCATTAATTTTTTCGGGCATATTTTTCATTGATTGAAACCATCATTTTTAGCTCTTAAAATTACCGCAACACAATGGTTTGGATCTGATCCGGAAGCACCAGAACATACTTTAACACAGAATTGGTCGGGATCATCAGTAACACCGATTCCTCAAAATCGCCCTGATATTTTATATTCCCATTAATATTGTAGATAATACAAGAAGCTGCATTATAAGCCACAACATAATCATTATTAAAAAAGATCTCCTGATATTCCATATCAATAGGAAGAGTATTTTTCAAATCACCGGAAGTATTATAGATATCGATCAGATATCTTGACTCAGCAGTTGGATTGAGGTATGTAAGACCGATGTAATTATCCCCATAATATACGGAACGTATCTCTTCCATAAGAAAGATATCTTTCCGGCTGGTTGGTTTTTGTGATCCTTCATAAAACATAATCTTATCGTTTGCCACAGCAAACGCCGTAGAGTCATTCATAAACCCAACCAAGGGAACCATCTCATTTTGATAGTCGTATCCTCCGACAAGATTATCCGTCTTAT
Organism: uncultured Lachnospiraceae bacterium; assembly: GCA_947174725.1. Taxonomy (GTDB): domain Bacteria; phylum Bacillota; class Clostridia; order Lachnospirales; family Lachnospiraceae; genus NK4A136. Next base: position 610 of record CAMWKA010000023.1, read on the forward strand.
TCTGCCCCACCTCGCCAAAATTGTAAAACGCAACTTTTGAAGTCAAGGTGCCGTTGTCCAGATACAAATAGGATACCGCCACCAGCGTACCATCCGCGGACATCCCTATATCAAGCGGATATCCGCTTTTTGACATCGTTGTGCGGAAAAATCCAATCTCACTCCCGTCATAATAATATAAACTGATAGAGGTAACATCGCCATTGTCCAGCACCGCTGCCACAACGCCATTTCCCGCCACTTCAATATCCCTGATCGGAAGATTCGTCTGGATCGTCCCCAGCTCCCCTGCGCTATTAAATATATAGATCATCCTTCCCACATAATCCGCAACAGCAACATAATCTCCATTGATCCCGATCATCGGGTTCTGCATTTCAAAGGGACAACTCCATATATCATTACCCTTCTCATCTGTACATCGGATACCATCCGAGCTGTAGGAAAGAAAATGTGTGCCAAAACTTAAAATATGTGAATTGTTTGTCTGTATCTTCTCTACCGAAGAGATTACTTCATAGCCGGTATAAGCATAATTGAGATAGCTGGTATAGCACACCAGAATAATTACGGCGATGACTGCAACAGCAACAATCATCGCTACAAACTTTCTCATACGCAGTACCATGATCCTTTTTGCTACAGAAGGCCTGTCTTTTTGTCTGGTATCCTTTTCTTGTCTGTTGCCTCTTGCCATGTAAGATTCTCCCTATGGCAGCACGATCGTCTGCCCGTAAAATATACTATCCTGATCCTCTATATGATTGTACTCGCAAATCAATGAAACTTTCCCGATCGTACCATAATAACGTCTGCTGATCTCACACAAGGTATCGCCCTTTTCAATCACATATTCTACCGGGGTATGCTGCGTAACAGCTTCTCCTGATGTTTCTATCCCAACATCCGGATCCTCCTGTCCGCCTGATACCGTCGTTTGCACTGTTGTCTGATCATTTGATAGATCGCCGGAATCTTCTGTTCCACCTGCTTCCGGATCAGTTTCTGCCTGCTGATCCTGCTCTGACAGACCATTCTCTCCACCAGATGCCGTACCCATCGCATCCGCAACTGTATTCTGCCCAGACATCTCTGCTGCGCCCTCCGAAGTTTCATCCACACGGACCGACAACCCGCTGGTGGGATATCCCGAATCATCCGGCGAATTCTGATCTGTAAGGGAATTCTGAAGGGTCAATTGGTCCTGACTTGCTGAAGAAGTCTGACTTTGCATCTGCGCAGTCGTTCTATCATCTCTGCCGGACATATTATAATGATTCATCACAATAATACCGATCGCGCTGACTGCGATCAATCCTAAGAGTCCACTGGCAGATACCCAGTTGATCGATCTCTCTTGGATCTTGTCTTCCTTCTTATCTTCCATGACCATGCGGCATGTTCCCGCTACATAATCAAGGGGTTCCTCGGAAAGACCTGTCTGCGCATTCTCATGCCACTCCACCAGAAACGACTGCATCAGGTCATTTCGCTCATAATAAATATAATGACCAGACTGCAATACGATACTTTCTTCATTATAGAAGAAATACTCCGCGCCATCCCCTTCCGTATTAAGGTCGATCAGTACGGCACCGCTTCCCAAAAGACTGCCCATCTTACTTTTTCTAATCCACGCATCCGGTATCCTGACACTGTCTTTATGTATCACCGCAACCCCTACCGGAGCAAGTTCGGAAAAATATTTTTCTTCATTTTCCGAAAATGTAGAAAGCATATTTTCCGTCGGTCCATGCTCAATCACATCACCCGGTCCGGTCTGCAGAGCGGGCTTGTCTTCTTCAAATACGGCCGCAGAAATAAAGACATACTTTTCATCTTTTTGAAATACGGTTTTTCCATATAACGCAGCTGCCCCAAACTGAAGCTTTTCCTTTCTCGCCATCTGCTCCAGATATGTAACAACATAATCCTCTATATAGATCACCGATTTCTTATCAATAGTACCGATCTGCCTGACATTTTTGGGCAGCTTTATCTGTACAATATCCTCCTGCAATGTCTGTTCCACAAAATCCCCGCCTTTCTGCTCGTCCGAATGATTCAGCAGTTCTCATCACTGAACTTTTGCTTCAATATAGCACAGGCGAGGAACACAATTTGTCAAATTATATCAATGAAGTAATGTTATTTTTCGCATCACCACAAAAATTTATAGATTGTGGTGCTGTCATAGTCCTTATCAGGACCGCAGAGCGGCTGAACAAAGTTCTTCTCCGCAGCACAGTTCGGAAAATATTGTGTTTCCAGACAAAAGCCCTTGCGTTTCATATTGCGGAATCCCTCTTTTCCAATATTGGATCCGATGAAGTTGCCCGAATAAAACTGTACGCCCGGAAGATCCGTATAGACCTCCATGGTACGCCCTGATTTAGCATCGCGTGCGCAGGCAATCAATTTCACTTTGCCGTTCCAGTCATCCACGACCCAATTATGATCGTATCCGCCGCAGATCTTCATCTGCTTATATACCTTCTTCTCAATATCCTTACCAATCGCTTTCTCCTTTGTGAAATCCAGCGGCGTTCCTTTTACCGGCAGTATCTCACCGGTAGGAATCGCAAGCGGATCCACCGGAGTAAAAGAAGATGCATGAATCGTTAATTTAGTAGCCTCTATACTGTTGCTCTTAGGTCCGGACAGATTGAAATAAGAATGATTGGTCATATTAACGACCGTATCTTTATCGCTTTCAGCATGATATGTAATCTTAAGTTCATTTTTATCTGTAAGCGCGTAAGTAACACTGACCGTCATATTGCCGGGATGACCCATTTCACCATGCTTTTTCTTTAAGGTCATGGTCACGCTGTTCTTTCCCGGCTCAGCATCCCATAATCTCTTGTGAAAACCATTCTTAAGATCCGTGTGCAGATTGTTGACTTTACGGTCATTGACCGCAAGCTGATACTTTTTGTTATGTACGGAAAATTTTCCTTCTTTTGTACGGTTGGCAATGGGTCCGATCGTGGAGCCGAAGCAGCTTCCATTGGTGAAATACATCCACAGCTTATCGTAACCAAGCACAACATCCTCGGCCTTTCCCTTTTCATTCGGAACATAAAGATTTTTTAAGATCGCGCCAAACGTAATCACTTTGGCGATCATACCGTTTTTATTCTCTATGATATAGCAGTCTACTTCTTTTCCATCCCTTGTCTTACCAAACACTTCTTTTTTTACTGACATGATACTTCCTCCTTATCTCTATTGATACCTTTCGTTGTGCAATATAGACATATCATCGCAGGGCACGCTTTCGCTGCGTATGATATAATCTATATTACACAACTGTTTTTTAATCCGTCGTTTCGCAAATGCCTATCTATTAATACATCTTAGTGCAGCATCCTTCATAATTACCCCTAAAGTTCCGTCCTTCCTTCCAAAGCACGAAGCAGCGTCACTTCATCAATATACTCCAAGTCGCCGCCCACCGGTACTCCGGTTGCAATACGGGTCACTTTGATGCCGGCAGGTTTGATCAGCTTGCTGATGTACATAGCTGTCGTTTCCCCCTCCAGACTGGCATTGGTCGCCACAATGACTTCATCAACATCCCCCTTAAGACGTTCGATCAGCTCCTTGAGCTTGATATCGGAAGGTCCGATACCATTCATCGGAGAGATCGCCCCATGCAGAACATGATAAACACCATCATACTTCTGGGTTTTTTCATAGGCGATCAGATCCCTTGGATTCTCCACCACCATAATCAGTTTATGATTACGTTTTTGGTTGGCGCACACAGGACAAAGCTCCTGATCTGTCAAAGTATAACATTCTTTGCAGTACTTTGCCGTCTCCTTTGCCGTGATGATCGCGTCCGACAATCTTTTTACCCGGTCATGGGGAAGATTGATAATATGAAACGCCATCCGCTGCGCGGATTTACTGCCAATCCCCGGAAGCGCCGCCAGCTCCTCTATCAGTTTGTTAATATCGCCGCTGTAAAAGTCCATTAGAAAGGTAGACCTCCCAGATTCATCCCTCCGGTCATTTTGCTCATCATCTCATTGTTGGCATCCTCAGCCTGCTTTAACGCCTCATTCACTGCCGCCAGAATCATATCCTGCAGTGTTTCGATATCCTCCGGATCTACAGCTTCTTCCGAAAGCACAACCTTTGTAACTTCCTTAGCGCCCGTCACTGTTACCTCCACTGCGCCGCCACCGACTTTGGCCGTAAATTCCTTCGTTTGCAGTTCCTTCTGATTCTCCTCCATCTGACGCTGCATTCTCTGTGCCTGTTTCATCAGATTGTTCATGTTGCCCGGCATACCGCCGCCGGGAAATCCGCCTCTTTTTGCCATAATGTTTACTTCTCCTTTTTATAGATACATATTTTAATTCTTATTCCGTCTCGATCTCCATATTGATCAGCTTTCTCAAGTCCGCATATGTATCGCCAAATTCCTGCGACTTATCATATTCCCTGATCTCCACATTGATCTCTTTACCAGCATAATCAGCCAGAAGCTGCTCTATTTCCTTGATTCTATTTTCCTGTTTCAACTGACTGACGATCATCATCTCATCAAAGCAGAGAAGCAGCTGTCCCTCTGCTCCCAAAGACAGTTTCGCGTTGTTTAACAGACTTCTGGTAAGATGCTCTGTCATCCCTACGATGGTGGGCCATTCTCTGACAATCTTTTGGATATCCTCAGGGACTGCCTTAGGAAGGACCTTTGGCGCGTTTGGCCGTTCAAAACGTTGCACGTTTACACGCTTCACGTCTTCGCTTGCCACTGTATGAACCGTAACGCCTTCCTCTACTTTCTTCTCCAATGTACGGATGCGTTCCATTACGGAATCATCATCCCTATCCATCTGCGGACGGCAGAGACGAATCAATGCCATCTCGATCAGAATACGTTTCTGCGTTGCGTATCTGAGCCGGTTTGACAGTTCAGAAAAGACTTCAATATAGCGGAATATCTGCGTAAGTTCCAGCATGTTCGCTTCTTCCATCAAACGCTTTAAATGCTCTGTGGAAACATCCAGGATATCTTCCGAGCCTTCCCCATCGGAGCATTTGATCAGCATAAGATTACGGAGATACCATGTAAAATCTGTCACAAACTGCCCAAGTTCACGTCCCTGCATCGTAATCTGCTCCAATTGTTCAATGCAGCCAAGAATATCGTCCTGCACGATTGTTCGCAGCAGCATACTGAAAACTTCCGTATCGGTAGCGCCCAGCACATCCAGTACCATATCATAAGTGAGTTCTTTTCCATAATGAAACGCAATACATTGATCCAGCAGGCTGAGCGCGTCACGCATGGAACCGTCCGCCGCCTTGGCAACATATTTCAGCGCACGCTCTTCTACGGGAGTCTCCTCAATCATCATCAATTCGCGCATCCGTTCCGCGATCGTATCAATGGATATCCTTTTAAAATCATATCGCTGGCATCTTGATAAGATGGTAACCGGGATCTTATGCATTTCCGTCGTTGCAAGTATAAAGATCACATAAGCAGGCGGTTCCTCCAATGTCTTCAGCAGAGCATTGAAAGCGCCTCCTGAAAGCATATGAACTTCATCAATGATATAAACCTTATATTTGGCATCTACCGGCGGATATGACACCTCTTCTATAATTTCGCGGATACTGTCAACACCATTGTTAGAGGCCGCGTCGATCTCTATCACATTCATGCTGTTGCCCGCCGTGATCGCCTGACAGGACGGACACTCACCGCAGGGATTGCCTTCCTTGGGATTCTGACAGTTCACCGTTTTCGCCATGATCTTGGCAACCGTCGTTTTTCCTGTCCCTCTTGTTCCAATAAACAAGTAAGCATGACCTACCCTGCCGGTGATGACCTGATTTTTCAGCGTAGTTACAATATGTTCCTGCCCCCTGACGTCTTCAAAAACAGTGGGGCGGAATTTTCTATATAAAGCCGTATAGGACATAATTCATACCAATCTTCCATATCAGAGCAGTTTTACTGCGATGACACGCGATGAGAAATCCGCGTAGGCGGTTTCTCATCTGCGATCATATTGAAAAATAAGATATCAATCTTATTTTTCAATCTATCTTCCATGTCGCAGCACTGCTGCCACTCATTTCGATTTTTCAATCTAATCTCCAAAGCAGATGCCAAGCATCTTCGCTTCCTTTACAATAGTTGCGTCCGGAGAAACCATCTTCAGCTTGCCTGCCACATCCTCCAGCGGCACCTTAACGATCTCCCTGTTTTTATAGCCAACCATAAAACCATATTCATCCTTCAGAATCAGTTTGCCCGCTTCTGAACCAAGTCTGGACGCAAACACCCTGTCATATGGACATGGGGAACCGCCTCGCTGCATATGTCCGGGAACTGTCACCCGGACCTCAAGGCCGGTCTTCTCTTCGATCTGCGCCGCCACTTCATAAGAAACACTCGGATATGTCCGTTTCTCCAATTTCTTCTTATAGTCCTTCTTGCTTAGTTTTGCATCCTCTGCGGAAATTGCGCCCTCTGCCACTGCCAGGATCGTAAATCTGCTGCCGGATTCTTCACGCTTTTTGATTGCGGAAATTACCTTATCGATCTTATAAGGGATCTCCGGGATCAGTATGATATCCGCACCGCTGGCCATACCGGCATTTAAAGTAAGCCAACCTGCCTTATGTCCCATGACCTCTACAATGAATACACGTCCATGGGAATCTGCCGTTGTATGGATACAGTCGATCACATTTGTCGCAATGTCCACCGCGCTCTGGAAACCGAATGTCATATCCGTACCCCACAGATCATTATCGATCGTCTTAGGAAGCGTAATGACATTTAATCCCTCTTTCCGAAGCAGATTCGCCGTCTTATGCGTACCGTTACCGCCTAAGATCACAAGACAGTCCAAGTTTAATTTATGATACGTATGCTTCATCGCCTCAACCTTATCCACGCCGTTCTCATCCGGTTCCGTAATCGTCTTAAACGGGGTTCTGGAACTTCCAAGAATGGTGCCGCCTTTTGTCAAGATACCGGAAAAATCCCGGCTGGTCAACATTCTGAAATTGCTGTAGATCAGTCCCTTGTAGCCGGATAAAAATCCAAAGATCTCCACTTCTTCCTTGCTGTTGTGCAACGTCTTTACGACGCCTCTCATCGCTGCATTAAGCGCCTGACAGTCACCGCCACTGGTAAGCATACCGATTCTCTTCATAGTTCATACCTCCTGTATAAAATTTTTATTTGGATCGTAAATAAAAATACTATCTTCAGATACCGCGTCAATCCTGTGACACTGCATACAAAGATAGTATAACATATTTTCCCGATTAGTAACAGATTGAATGTAAATTCTCACAAATTTCAAATTTCGCTTGAAAATACACGGCATATCCCTTATAATCGGTTAAGTATGGAAGATTGCAATTAAATTATCATGTAATCATTCTATTCGGAGACGTACCGAAGAGGCCGTAACGGGACTGACTCGAAATCAGTTTATCGGTTTAAACACCGGTACGAGGGTTCGAATCCCTCCGTCTCCGCTATTTCATCAAAACGGGATATCCTATGTTCCTACTCATTTACCCCGTAAATCTCTACCAATTTCAATCCTAATTTTTCATAAGGAACCGTTACCTCGATCGTTCCCGATGCATACGGTCCCAAATGATAAGGAGAATATTCCACAACTACTCCGTCTGCCCCAAGATACATCTCGCAATCAAAGCCGGCGTACTGATAAACTGCGTCATACAACGCATCTTCTTCTGTCTCAAAGTAAAGAACGCCGTTTTCACCCAGATAATCCGCCACAGTATATTCTGCTGCCAGAGTGCGGAACTCCTCTTCACTGACACCGATCACATCTGCCATGCCAATTTCAGAACCATCCGAAAAATCAAACAAGAAATGCAACCGCCACGGATAACCATGTGCGCCGCCGCTGTAATCATAACCGCTATAATCTGCCTCCAGACAGATCAGTTCTTCCTCCTGTCCTTCCTTCTCAAAACAATACTTCGTTACACCATCCGCTTCCTCCTCAAGCGTCATCCGATTGGTAAAGCTATCGCAAAGATGATCCCATACTGCCCCCGACGTCTGATAATCTTCCAGCCGTTCCTTCATAGACGTCAGAGTGCTGTCCAATTCTTCCGCCAGCGTTTCATTGATTTGGTCTATAGCAGGATCCCCATCCCCGTAAAGCTGCATACCTTCTACATAATACTCATAGATCAGCTCTCCACAGTTTCCGCATCGATAACTGTCCGTGGCATATGTTATCTCACACATATCAAAAATTCCATGATATTCATCCACTACGTCCAATCTAGTCAATGTATGCGCATCATCGGCAAGATTACAGGAAAACCACCACAGACTTTCTCCATCAAAATCCATGTAATAACAGGCATCACCCTGTACGGTAAACCCTGCCACGCCGTTATTTCCCTCTCTCTGATACGGCTGTCCGGCAATGTCCACTGTTTCAAACAGCAGCTCCTCTTTGGCTTCCGCATCATACAGATTGCAGCAGTAGAAGAAATACTGATTTTGATTATACGCCGGTTTATTATAACGATAAAAATAGAGATATCCATCTCTCATATCAAGGTAGGTTCCGTCCGACCACACATAAGTGCCTTCCTTCACATCAGAGCCATCAGCAAAAGTACTCTCAAGGTCATAGATAAAATAATACCATCCATCCACATACCATCCGTCCGCATCCTCAGGACGTCCCACAGCAAGCAGAAGGCTGCCGTCCGTTCCCTTGATACTGGTGATCCTTGAATCGATCTGTTTTTCCCAAAGGATACTGCCGTCCACAGCAATGGCATAGACTTTCGACTCCTCCTGCTTCCACACCAGCAGTCTGTCATATACATTCAGACCAGTAAACAGATCTTCGGCATCACCGCAAAACAGATACCCCTGGTCATACAGATCCATGATCGTCATACAAAGCGTATCCTGTGACTTTGCAAAACTGCCGTCCGGCTGTTGCTCATAGCAGTAGGCATACCGCTGCCTTGCACTTCCGTCTTCCTCATAAGTATGATAAACCATATATAACTTACCCTGATAATACCCAAGCAGTTCCCCAAATATAGCCGCCGGGAATGTATCAATTTCCCGTCCTACTCCTAAAAGAAGACCTTTATCCGGATCTGTGATTTCCAATTCCACACCCGCCATAATAAAACCGTTTTCCCAAACAGCAGATTCCAAGGCACCCCCATTTTTATTCACTGCAAACAACGTAAATGGCATATGCTCCGCCTGGTCATTCCCCGCAGATGCGGCGTCGCTATATGTCAAAACAAAAAGCATATCTGAAGAACCGGCAGCTCCGATGATCGTTTCATCTTCCTCTGCACGGCAAACAATGCTGCCGCCATCGGACGCGTCGATCACAGTTATATCAGAGTATGCATAAACAGACGCTTGTCCATCTCCTGTCTGACCGACTGCATTTGCACTAATATATAGATCCGGCATTCCTTCTGCTTGATCGATTTCATTTGTACAACCACATAATAACACTAACGAGATCAATATCAACGCTATCTTTTTGTATCCCATGATTTATTTCTCCAACCTTCGCTTCCCGTATCTCAGAAACAAGTAATCATTATTCAGTGCTTTTCCTCTTTAACATATTTAATATTTTACATCTTAGCGATATCAAAATAAAGTTCCAAATATACCCACGAATTACCAGCTCATTTTTGTGCCGTAAATATCCACCAGTTCCAATCCCAGCTCCTCATAAGGGATCGTCGTCTCTAAAAATGCTGTTTCAAACGGTTCAAAATCAAACGACGCATATGACACAACCAATCCTTCTCCACTAAAATACATATTATGATAATAGTAATCCGCTCTGCCAAATCGTTCAAAAGAAGCATACTCATATATATCATCATATAAATCATTCCATAAATCGTCGTCATCCGCATCAACACTATAATCGTTACGCTCCTGACATTCCGCCACAGTATATTCTGCCACCAGAGTGCGGAACTCTTCTTCACTGACTCCCAGAATATCCTCAATGTAAGTCTCTGAACCATCTGCCAGATCAAAGTAATATGCGCCATACAGCTGCTGCGGCCGTCCACCGGCAAAATAGTAATTTCCGGAATAATATGCCTCCAGATAGACCAACTCTTCCTCCTGCCCTGTCCGGCTAAAAGTAAACTGCGTCACGCCTCCGGCGTACCACTCATATTTATTCGTCTCCGTATGATCTTTACAATCTGTTATCTCAGCATAAGATATCCTTTCCGCTTCCAGATCAAATTCTGCCTTTTCCATAAGGATCGGATTGATCAGCTCCGCATAAGGCACTTCTTCTTCCGACAGCCGGATCTGCTCTGCATAATACTCACCAGCCACCTCTCCGCAATCCGGGCAAGTATATCCGCCGCTATGATAAGCAACCTCACCCATGTCAAAGAGTCCCGGATATTCCCTTACTAATCCAAGTCTTGTAAGCATATGCGCCTCATCAGCCAGATCACAGGAATACCACCACAGACTTCCATCATCAAAGTTTATAAAGTAACAGGAATCTTCCCAAACGAAAAAACCGTATCTATAATTCATCATAAAACTATCGTATATGGTGTAAAAAGGATGTAGCCCCGGAACATCTGTCGTCTCAAAAAGAAACTCTTCCTCTCCTACCGGATCCAGACGGCGGCGGAAAAACGAATAGGTATAATGATGATACGCCCATTTTTCTGAACGCAGATAGTAAACATACCCGTCACGCAGTTCCAGCATTCCCACATGTGTTTCGAAGTCCTCCTCGCAGCTCCCCTGCCACATGGCTTCTCCATCTGCATAAGTCCCTGCAAGATCATAGATATAATACTGCCGCTCATATTTAGATTGAAGTCTGTTAACATCACTTCTTGCAATCAAAAATCTCCCATCCGTTCCATCCATCGCCACGATCTCCGGATCGATCGAACACTCCTGGCGAAGAGTTCCATCTGCCTCAAATGCAGATACCTTTGCCTCCTCCCGTTTCCATACCAAAAGCAAATCCCATTCGTTCAGGCAGGTAAAAAGATCCTGTTCATCACCGCAAAAATCATATCCCTGTTCATCCAGTTTCATGATCGTCTCGCACAACGTATCCTGGAATTTCAGAAAACTACCGTCTGCCTGCTGTTCATAACAGTAAGCATTTAGAATCCATTTTTCCTGATCGTTTGTCGTATACAGAAAGTACAATTTCTCTTGATAATATCCAAGGTTAGGACTGTAAATATAATCCTCGATCGTATCGATATCCCGCGTCGTAAACACCGGTGAATCCGATTCATCCCCATGACTCTTCCCGCTTCTATCCATCGCTGTTAATGTATGATTTCCCTGCAGTACAAACAACATATCTTCTGACCCGGCAGCCTGCGTAATGTTACTGCTCACAACCATACTGCGGGGATCACCGGTACGCAAGATGATCTCGCCATTTTCCATATCAATCACCGTTCTATCAGAATATGCATAAACAGCCGCCACATCCCCGTTACTACTGATTACCGGATTTACAGCTGCCCCTCCATCGCTATTACCGCTGACTGCCAGATTTGCGGATGCCGCTCCGTCGCCTCCATCCATCC
>CAMWKA010000024.1 GCA_947174725.1 uncultured Lachnospiraceae bacterium
GGGAGACGCCAAGGCCACTGCATGGGGCTGTGATCTGAGCTATGATTATGTGAAGATCAATGCGGATTACAGGTCCTGACAGACTTCATTTATATTATTGAGGGGAGAATAGAAAAATTGAACGATTTGGAAATGGACCGGATCTTAGCCAAGGCAGAGGGTTTGATCGAGGCGCTGCCCTACATACAGAAATTTAACAGAAGGATCATCGTTGTGAAATACGGCGGAAGCGCCATGACGGATCCGGAACTGCAGAAAAATGTCATTAAGGATGTGGTGCTGCTGAAGCTGGTAGGATTTAAGCCGATCATTGTGCATGGCGGCGGCAAGGAGATCAGCAGCTGGGTGAAAAAGGTTGGCAAGGAATCGGAGTTTGTCAATGGACTTCGCGTGACGGATGCTGAGACGATGGAAATCGCGGAAATGGTACTCAGCAAGGTCAATAAGCGGCTGGTATCTATGATCCAGTCTCTGGGTGTGTACGCGGCAGGCATCAGCGGCAAGGACGGAGAACTGTTAAAGGTGGAAAAGAAGCTGTCTGATGGCAAGGATATCGGTTATGTCGGACAGATCACCCATGTGGATGTCAAGATATTGCAGGATCTATTGGAGAAGGATTTCCTTCCGGTGGTTGCGCCTATCGGAATGGATGATCAATTTGAGAGTTATAACATCAACGCAGATGATGCGGCATGCGCCATTGCTCAGGCGGTAGGTGCGGAAAAACTGGCGTTTTTAACCGATATTGAGGGCTTGTATCGTGATATCAATGATAAGTCTTCCTTTATTTCAAGATTAAATGTCAGTCAGGCCCATGAACTGATTGGTGATGGACTGATCGGCGGCGGTATGCTTCCAAAGTTAAACAACTGTATTGAAGCGATCGAAAACGGAGTTAACAGGGTGCATATCTTAGACGGACGGATCGCGCATTGTCTGTTGCTGGAGATCTTTACCAATCAGGGAATCGGAACGGCAATCATACAGGACGGAGAGAGTCTGGATTAACGCAGGAATGAAAGGATGATAAACATGAGTATGCAACAATATATTGATGAAGCAGAGAATGTTCTGCTTCATACTTATAACCGGTATCCGGTGGTTTTTGAGAGTGGAGAGGGCGTTTATTTAAAGGATACGGACGGAAAGAAATATCTTGATTTTTGTTCCGGGATCGGTGTATTTGCCCTGGGTTATGGCAATCAGGAATACAACGACGCAATCAAGGAGCAGGTTGATAAGATCCTGCATACGTCCAATTATTATTATAATGTGCCTGCCATCGAAGCGGCAAAGGCTGTTTTGAAGGTATCCGGCATGGATCGGATCTTTTTTACGAACAGCGGTGCGGAAGCGGTAGAGGGCGCGATCAAGGCAGCAAGAAAATACGCGTATTTGAAAGACAATACGACAGATCATGAGATCATAGCGATGGAACATTCTTTCCACGGACGAACTATGGGAGCGCTGTCTGTGACGGGAACGCCGAAGTATCGGGAGGCTTTCCGCCCGATGATTGGTAATGTGAAATTTGCAAAGTTCAATGATATAGAGAGCATAAAGGCTCAGCTGACGGATAAGACCTGCGCGGTCATGATGGAGACTGTGCAAGGCGAAGGCGGTATCCATCCTGCAACAAAGGAGTTCCTGCAGGAAGTAAGGGAACTCTGTAATGAACGTGATATCCTGCTGATCTTAGATGAGATCCAGTGCGGTATGGGTAGGACCGGATCAATGTTTGCCTGGCAGCAGTATGGCATCAAGCCGGATATCATGACTTCTGCGAAAGCGCTGGGCTGCGGCATACCGGTAGGGGCATTTTTAATGACGCAGAAGGTAGCGGATCATTCCCTTGTGGCAGGCGATCATGGGACGACCTACGGCGGCAATCCATTAGCCGGCGCTGCGGTATGCAAGGTGATGGAGCTTTTTGAAAAGACGGATGTGCTGAATAACGTGGTTTCCGTATCGGCTTATCTGGAAGAACAGCTTGATGCATTAAAAGCTGATCATAAGGATATCATTGACCGGCGCGGTCGCGGTCTGATGCAGGGATTGGAGTTTGACCATCCGGTGGGAGATATTCTCAAACATGCTTTAGAAGAGGGGCTGGTGCTGATCAATGCCGGTACGAATGTGATCCGTTTTCTGCCGCCTCTGGTCATTACGAGGGAGCATGTGGATGAGATGATGACGATCCTGAAAAAATGCATGCAATGAAGCAATATTGCATGGTGATACTTGGAAAAGGCGTGGATGCTAGGTATGGGTTCAGAACACAAGATGACGTCGATACTTCTCGTGCTGGTGCTGCTGGCAGGGGTGTGGTATGCAGGGACAGGCGATGGCGCAGCAGACAATGGATTTATGTCAGGGTTTCAGAAGGATACGATATATATCTGGTATACGGATGAAGCCCTGACCGATTATATTAATAGTGCGGCGCTGGCATTTTATGAGGATTATGATGTCCGCGTTGTGCCGGTGTTACAGTCAGGTCTTGAGTACGTTCAGGCATTAAATGCCGCGTCTATCAGCGGTAATGAGCTCCCGGATCTTTATCTGACAGGATCTGATTCACTGGAAAGGCTGATCATGGCGGGATTGGCATCTCCGGTGGAGGATACGAAAGAGATTCTGGATGATTTTTACTTCCCGCAGACCGCATTGGACGCAGTCACTTATAGGGGAGAATATTACGCTTATCCATTTTATTATGAGACGGCGTTTCTGCTGTATAATAAGACTTATCTGACCCAGATCGCTGACGGCGCGCTGCGCGCGGAGATCGTTTCAGGAGGCGAAGCCGGACAGGACGGTGGCGCTGATGAAGGGATGGATGACGGGGAAGATATGGATACGGAGCAGGGCATACCGGATGGATATGACGAGGCGTCCTGGGATGCGGCCGTTTCGCAGAAGATGTATGATCTGATCCCGGAATCCATTGAAGATATCCTTGCCATTGCGGATTCCTATAATGCGCCGGAACAGGTAGAGAATATCTTTCTTTGGGACGTATCTGATATTTTATATAATTACTTTTTCGCAGGAGCATATATGAATATGGGCGGTCCCTGTGGAGACGACGCATCCGTGATCGAGATCTACAATGAAGATACGATTGCGTGTATGAACGTTTATCAGGATCTGCACCAGTTTTTTTCCATAGAATCCAAGGAGAGCAGCTATGAGGAAGTCCTGCAGGAGTTTCTGGATGGAAAGACGCTCTTTACGATCGCCACGATTGACGCCATCGGAACGCTGGAGGAAGCCAGGGAAGAAGGGGTATGTTCTTTTGAATATGGTATCGCGGCGCTGCCAAGCATCGATGGGGAGCATGCGGCAAGGGGACTGTCAGTGACGAATGTCATCGTGATAAATGGTTACAGCGGACAGAAAGAAATGGCAAATATCTTTGCCGGATACCTTGCCTATAAGTATGCAAACTCCCTATACGATAGGACCAGTAAGATGCAGGCGGCTCATCCCATAGAGAATTTTGTGATAGATATCAACGATGAGATTGCTGTTATATATGAGAATTCCACATCACTGCCTAAGATTTTGGAGATCAGCAATTTCTGGATGCAATTGGAACTGGCATATACCAAGATCTGGGATGGGGATAATGTCAACGACGTGCTCCGGCAGCTTTCCGAACAGATGAAGACGCAGATCGCCGGAGAGGGTGTTGTGGAGGAAGTGATTCCATCTGAGGGACCGGAATTATAATATATAATTTGAAAAGCCGGGTCTGAATCCGATAAATGTCAGACCCGGCTTTCTAATTGAATACACAGAAATATGCCAGATTTAAGTGTGCAATGATTAATTTCTGTTATAAAAGAAATTTATTTGCTATAATGAACATGACATACAGTTGTCGTGTTATGTTTGCTATGATGTAAACGGAGTGTGAAATTTGATGAAGATAGACAGGCTGATCGGGATATTGTCCATCTTACTGCAGGAAGAGAAGACAACGGCGCCGGATCTGGCAGAGAGGTTTGAAGTATCAAGAAGAACCATCAACAGGGATATTGAAGATCTTTGCAAGGCAGGGATTCCCATCAGGACAGCACAGGGCGCTGGCGGCGGTATCAGTATTATGGATGGGTACCGTATGGACAGGACCATATTGACCTCCAAGGACATGCAGATGATCCTCGCGGGACTTCGGAGTCTGGACAGCGTAAGCGGAAGCAGCTATTATGGACAACTGATGGAGAAGCTGCAGACAGGGGCTTCGGAGTTTATCAGCGGCAGGGATTCCATGTTGATCGACTTGTCGTCCTGGTACAAGGGCTCTCTGGCGCCAAAGATCGAGGTCATTCAGAGCGCGATTGAAAACAGGCATATTCTGCACTTCAAGTATTATGCGCCTGCAGGAGAAAGCGAGCGTTGTATCGAACCATACTACCTTGTGTTCCGGTGGTCGAGCTGGTATGTATGGGGATGGTGTAAAGACAGAAAAGATTATCGGCTGTTTAAGCTGAACCGTATGGATCAGACGGCGGAATCTGATCAGAGTTTTGTAAGCAGAAATGCTCCCATACCGGATCTGTCCAATGAGAAAATCTTTCCGGGCGGCATCAAGGTAAAGGCGCTGTTTGCGCCTGATGTGAAATGGAGGCTGGTGGAGGAATTCGGTCCCCACTGTTTTAGGGAGACTGAGGACGGAAGACTTCTTTTTTACGCCGACTATACGGATAGGGAGAATCTTATCACGTGGATTCTGACATTTGGCGAAAAGGCGGAGGTGTTGGAACCAAAAGACATCCGCAATGCCATCAGGCGTATTGCGGAAGAAACAATCAAATTATATCAGGAGGACTTAGATTGAAAAATAAGCTTGATAGCTTATTTTTCAATCGCAATTTGTGCCTGCGGCAACATACAACAAAAAGCTTACGCTTTTCGTTGTCAAGAATCGCAGGCCATGGAAAGGCATGGTTATTATGATGAGTGAGAATGTGAGCTGCTGTGGGTCAGATTGCGGCACCTGCAGTTACTACGGGAATTTATGTACAGGATGTAATGAAGCAAGTGGAAAGGTATTTCATGCGCCGGAAGGGAAGGAGTGTCCGATCTATCATTGCAGTAAGATACAGCAGGGATTCGCTTCCTGTGGAGAGTGTAAGAATCTTCCCTGTGAGATCATTCTTGGGACTCGTGATCCGAATCTGTCAGAGGAAGAATTTATGAAGACAGTGGAAGATCGCGTGAACCGGCTAAAGGGAGGCTCCGGGAATGGCGTTTGACTATAAGAAGGAATACAAAGAATTTTATCTGCCGAAAGCAAAACCAGAAATTGTGACGGTTCCCAAGATGAATTTTCTGGCTGTACGCGGCAGCGGCGATCCCAATACGGAGGGCGGGGAGTATAAAGCTTCTATTGGGCTTTTGTACGGGATTGCATTTACGATTAAGATGAGTAAGAAGGGCGACCACCAGATAGAAGGATATTTTGATTATGTCGTACCGCCGCTGGAAGGGTTCTGGTGGCAGATTGAAAAATCACAGGTTACGGAAAGGAGCAGTTTTTCATTTGGAATTGATTATAGCCGTAAGGACAAATTTCAATGGATCTCGGTCATTCGTCTGCCGGATTTTGTGACCAAAGAGGATTTTGCGTGGGCTATAGAGGAAGCGTCAAGAAAGAAGGCAACGGATTTCTCAAAAGTGGAGTTCATGACATATGAGGAAGGTCTTTGCGTGCAGTGTATGCATATCGGAGCATATGATAATGAACCGGCGACCGTAGA
This sequence comes from uncultured Lachnospiraceae bacterium, assembly GCA_947174725.1. Classification (GTDB taxonomy): domain Bacteria; phylum Bacillota; class Clostridia; order Lachnospirales; family Lachnospiraceae; genus NK4A136. Next base: position 5,769 of record CAMWKA010000024.1, read on the forward strand.
AGGGATGCATCGCTTTATGGAAGAACAGGGATATACACTGGATATTACAGACCAGAGATATCATCATGAAATCTATCTGAGCGATGCGCGCAGGGTGGCTCCGGAAAGGTTGAAAACGGTGATCCGGCATCCCATAAGGAGGGTATAAGAACTATGGAATATATAAGAGTCACGAAAGAAAATCTGGAAAAGGAGCATATCTGCTGTGCCATTTCCAACAATAAAGACGTCCAAGTGTCATCGAAGAAAGCATGGTTGTCAGAGCGGTTTGAGGAAGGACTTGTCTTTCTGAAAAGTGTAGAACGGGGAAAATGCTTCATAGAGTATATTCCCGCAGAAAATGCATGGGTACCGATTATTGCAGATGGGTATATGTATATTGACTGCCTTTGGGTTTCCGGGTCCCTGAAAGGGCATGGATATTCCAACGATCTGTTGGAAACATGCATTAAGGACAGCAAAGAAAAGGGAAAGCGGGGACTATGCGTCTTATCTTCCGCGAAGAAAAGGGCGTTTCTGGCAGATCCCAAGTTTTTGGAATATAAAGGGTTTTCCGTGAGTGATGAATCAGACAATGGAATCCAGCTATGGTTCCTGCCGTTTGAGAAAGACGCGGAGCAGCCAAAGTTTAAGGAATGTGCGAAGCATCCGGTAACAGAGGAGAAAGGTTATGTGCTGTACTATACAAATCAGTGTCCGTTCCCGGCAAAATATGTGCCGTTGATAGAAAAAATCGCGCAGGAAAATGGCGTGCCATTTCATTCCATTCATATTGAGGACAGGGAGACCGCGCAAAATGTACCTACACCGATTACTAATTACGCTTTGTTCTTAGATGGAAAGTATGTATCAAATGAGATTTTGTCAGAGAAGAAGTTCTTGAAGATGATTAATGGATAGGGGTGTGTGATATGGGTAAGGATCAGAATAAGAGGATGATGGAATATGTGATGGATCAGTTGTCAGGACTGCCGGGAGTGAGGAATATCCCTATGATGGGCGGATATATCTTTTACTACAATGAAAGAATTTTCGGCGGCATATACGGATCAGGGGAACTGTTGATCAAAATCACGGAAACGAGTAAGAAATATATGCCGGACAGTGAGCCGGAACTGCCCTATGAGGGAACGAAGGAGATGCTTCCCTGCACGATTATAGAAGATCGGGAAAAACTACAGAATATGGTGAAGGAGATGTGGGCGGAGCTTCCGGAAAGGAAGAAGAAAAAAACTTCTAAGTAGTTTTTTGCCTAAAGGGATATATAAGAGAGGAGAATGCGGAATGGTAGTGCCGCGTTATTATGAAAATTTAAATGTGCTCCATGAAAATACCATGCCTGCCAGGGCATATTATATCCCGGCGTCAAAAAGAATGGATCATCTTGTGGAACACCGTGAAGAGTCTGACCGTATTCAGTTTTTAAACGGAACATGGAGATTTAAATATTACGATAGCATCTATGATGTAAAGGAAGAGTTTTACCAGGTGGGTTTTGACGTATCTTTTTATGAGGCAATAAAAGTGCCAGGCGTATGGCAGAATGCTGGTTATGATAATCATCAATATACCAATATCAGGTATCCGTTTCCTTTTGATCCGCCATATGTGCCACAGGATGTTCCCTGCGGGGCTTATGTGTATGAGTTTGAGTATAAGAAAGATAAAAAGGCAGGGAAAGCATACCTTAATTTTGAAGGCATAGATAGCTGTTTTTATGTATGGTTGAATGGCGCGTATGTCGGTTATAGTCAGGTGTCCCATGCAACAAGTGAGTTTGATATCACAGCTCTAATAAAAGAGGGAAATAATACAATTGCTGTTTTGGTTATGAAGTGGTGTGATGGTTCCTATTTGGAAGATCAGGACAAGTTCCGTATGAGCGGAATCTTTCGGGATGTTTATATTTTAAATAGACCCGAAAGGGCAATTGCTGATTACAGGATCACAACAGATGTAAAGCACAATAAGGCTGTTGCGAAGCTGGAAGTTGTGTTTTCGGACAAGGTAGACACAACAGTTACTGTGGAGGATGTTAATGGTGCAGTAGTGGCATCCGGAAATATAAGTGAGGATGGAGCAATCCTTTTAACGGTTGCATCCCCTGCGCTTTGGAATACAGAAAATCCATATCTTTATACGCTGATCTTAGAAACAGAGTATGAAACCATCGTAGATCATATCGGTTTTAGAACTATCGAGATAAAGGATAGGGCGATCTATTTTAATGGGCAGAAGATAAAGTTCAGGGGCGTGAACCGGCACGATTCGGATCCTGTTACAGGATTTACGGTGAGTATGGAACAGATTATGACTGATCTTACTATGATGAAGCAGCATAATTTTAATTCGATCCGCAGCAGTCATTATCCAAATGCGCCCTATTTCTACCAGCTTTGTGATAAATATGGGTTCATGGTAATTGATGAGGCTGATATAGAGGCGCATGGACCATGTCTTATTTATCGTAAAGAGGATACAGATGAGAACCGTGTTAAACATTGGAATGAGCAGATTGCAGATGATCCGGCATGGGAAGGCGCTATCCTTGACCGTGTACAGTTAATGGTTAAGCGCGATAAGAATAGACCCTGTATCGTAATGTGGTCTATGGGAAATGAAAGCGCTTACGGCTGCAATTTTGAGAAAGCACTTAAATGGACAAAAGAATATGATCCGGAAAGAATTACTCAATATGAGAGTGCAAGATATCGGAATTATGATGTGACATACAATTATGAGAATCTTGATTTATACAGCAGAATGTATCCTTCCCTGGAAGAAATCCGGGAGTATCTTAACAGAGATGCCAGCAAGCCGTTTTTACTGGTAGAATATTGCCATAGTATGGGAAATGGTCCTGGAGATTTTGAGGATTATTTTCAGCTGATCCAACAACATGATATCATGTGCGGCGGTTTTGTATGGGAATGGTGCGATCACGCAATTAATAAGGGTGTTTCCGACAATGGAAAGACAATGTACTACTATGGCGGTGATCATGGAGAAAAAATACATGATGGAAATTTCTGTATGGATGGACTTGTATATCCAGATAGAAGACCTCACACAGGACTTCTTGAATACAAGAATGTATATCGGCCGGCAAGAGTGGTGTCATATAACGAAGAAAGCGGTGAAATAAAATTTCAAAACTATATGGATTTTGATGATCTGAAGGATTATGCAGATATTAGTTATGAAGTAACCTGCGATGGACTTACCATTGAATCAGGAAAGATCCCTGCTGTTTCCATAGCGCCGCATAGTGAAGGAACCGCACCGCTTAAAATCAAAATTCCTGAAAAAGGAAAAACATTCTTAAAAGTAACTTATAGTCTTAAGAAAGAAATGCCGTTAATTCCGGATAAGCATATTCTTGGATTTGATGAAGTTTTAATTAAGAATCAGGATGGTAGAAATCAGAATGCCGTAAAATGGCTTAAAAAAGGGATTGCTTCTTCAGATATGGAAGTAAGTGAGAGCGATAGCCAGATCGTGGTGAAGGGAAAAGATTTTCACTATGTTTACAGCAAGAAGAACGGTATGTTTGAGTCCATCAGCTTTGCAGGGAAGCAGTACCTTGACAAACCAATGGAGCTTAATATCTGGAGAGCTCCAACAGATAACGATATGTTTATCAAGACAGAGTGGAAGAAAGCTTGTTATGATGAGACATATGTAAGAGCATACACTACGGACGTCCATCAGACTGTGGATGGCATAGAAATCGTGACAACAGCATCTATGTCGGCGGCAACAGTGCAGAAGATACTTGATGTAACATTGACATGGAAAATTGATGGAGGTGGCGGGATCTTATCAGAAATAGACGTAAAAAAGAATGAAGAATTCCCGGATCTTCCAAGATTCGGTGTGCGCTTGTTCCTCAATAGCATGCTGAAAAATGTCTCTTATTATGGTATGGGTCCTCATGAGAGCTATCGTGATAAGCATAGGTCAGCCAGTCACGGCTTATACCATGCAAAGGTTGAAGAGATGCATGAGGATTATATCCGCCCGCAGGAAAACAGCAGTCACTGGGATTGTGATTATGTAGAACTGACAAACGGTCAGTTTGGCCTTGTTGCAGTATCAGAAAAGCCCTTCTCCTTTAATGCTTCCGTATATACGCAGGAGGCTTTGGAGGAGGCAGAACACAATTATCAGTTAGTAAAGTCTGACAGCACGGTTCTTTGTCTGGATTATGCATTGAATGGCATCGGTTCCAACAGTTGCGGACCGGCCGTAATGGATGCTTATCGTTTTTATGAGACAGAGTTTTGTTTTCGATTCAAACTGGTTCCGCTGTTGTAGCTTTTATCGTAGGCGGCGTATCATATTCTTGTTTATTGTCAAACGATCTGTCTTCAACAATTTTTCCATCCGCAACTCTTATGACTCTATCGGCACGCTTTGCGATATTATTATCGTGAGTTACAATAATAACCGTTTTCCCAAATTTTCTCTGTACATCTATCAGCATTCTGATTACATTTTCACCCGATTTTTCATCGAGGTTTCCTGTTGGTTCATCGCAGAAAATGATTTCAGGATTGTTAGCCATTGCCCGGGCAATGGCTGTTCTCTGCTGCTGCCCGCCGCTCATTTGCGACGGATAATGGGATAAACGCTCTGTAATGCCAAGCAGCTTCACGAGTTCACCAATATAAGGCCTGTCAATCTTTCCATTATCAAGAAGAATGGGAAGAAGTATATTTTCTTCTGCCGTAAGTTCCGGAATCAGATTAAAAAACTGAAAGACAAATCCGCATTTTTTTCTTCTTAATTCCGCCTGTTTTCGGTCGCTCAGATTATAAATATCGATATCGTCATACTTTACGCTGCCGCTGGTAGGAGCGTCCAGTCCTCCAAGCATATGCAGAAGAGTGGTTTTTCCGCTCCCAGATGCACCGATAATGGCACAAAATTCACCGGCTTGGAAGGATGTCGATATGTTGTTTACTGCGTTTACCTGTGACTCTCCATTGCCATAAATTTTCGTTAATTCATTTATGCTTATGATCATTGTATCCTGCCTCCTTTAAAAATCATCGTTTTTCAGTGCATCTGTTATATTCTTCCTGATTACCCATATTGCGGGCAGGACATTGGAAATGAGTATGATAAAACATACGATTAAAAATACCGTAGGAATAATCAGTATCAGAGGCTGGTGAAATAACTCTATTCTTGTGGGAAAGAGAGAGTGCCACGGGATATTAAATCGTCCGTTTTCCGGCAGCAGCATGCTGGAACCCTGAGCAGCATACGCAATGGCTTTTTTTCTGAATTGTTCAAAAATCCATAAAGGCAGGAAACTGGTGATCGAACCTATCAGGACATAAATTAAACCTTGTCTGAGGATCATGAAAACAAGACCTGCTTTGGAACAACCGACGGCTCTGAGAACGGAATATGCGTGAAGTTGTCTTCTGACGCGAAGGTTGATCGAGTTGCTCATTCCCACAAGCCCAAGGATGACTACAATCGCTATGATGGAAAAAAAGATTGATATATTCGCCGCTTCCACATTGTTCATCTGACGGATGATAAAGGCCTGACTTGTGTTGCTTATGTCCTTACTGTTTCCCATGACGTTGTACCACAGCCTCTCAAAATCCGCAATAGGCACATGATCCTCTAAACTTACGCCAAGCTTTGTGTAATTTCTGTCAGGCAGTCCCCATTTTGAAAAAGCATTTTCAGAACATAAAATATTGAACCCACAGTCCCCGATTTCCCCCTGTGTTTGAAAAAATTGGGCGATGTCATGATCAGATATTTCTATATGTCCGCCTACCGTTACTTCATAGTCGCATCGTGCACCAAAAGCGTATCCGGGTAGATTTGTCATATCCGCATTATCGGTATAGTCGTAATAAAAATGGGGTTCATATCCGTCAGGTACATATCCGGTGGTAAAATCGTATTCCTCAATGATGGGATCGTCGATTACTACATCCGTCATGGAAAGCGTCTGTCCCACCGAAAATGGATCGGTTCCTGTGGTTATGAGTATCAATACTTCTTCTCCGGAACGCAATTTTTCCATATTGATACTTCCATCTACAATATACTCTTCAAGAAATTCAAGTTCCTTGTCCGAAACGCCTATGGTGGGGATATTGAACAGTACTTCACTGTCGAGATATCCTTGTGTGCTGAGTGATTTTTCATTTAATTCCTCAAGTCCTTCTTGAACGTTATTGTCAAGATTTACCGAAGAAAGCGTCATAAGCATCTCATCGCTGAGTTTATCTGATGAAAAATCCGCTTTTGTACTTCTCGCTTCAATACAGGCGAAAAAACTTTTCACGGAATCAAAT
>CAMWKA010000025.1 GCA_947174725.1 uncultured Lachnospiraceae bacterium
CTTTTTACGCGTGATATCGCCGCCGTAACACTTTGCCAGTACATCCTTGCGCATCGCCTTTACCGTCTCCCTGGCGATGATCTTGCCGCCAACCGCCGCCTGGATCGGGATTTCAAACAGATGCCTTGGGATCTCTTCCTTTAGCTTCTCACACATCTTCCTGCCCCGCTCATAAGCATTGCCGCTGTGTACGATAAAGGACAGCGCGTCCACCTCTTCCCTGTTGATCAGGATATCAAGCTTGACCAGTTCAGATGGCTCGTACCCTTTGATATCATAATCAAAAGACGCGTATCCTTTGGAGCGTGATTTCAGAGCGTCAAAAAAATCATAAATGATCTCGTTTAACGGCAGTTCATATTTCAGCAGCGCCCTTGTCTCCTCCATATAATCCATGGAAAGATATCTTCCTCTCCGTTCCTGGCACAGTTCCATAATGGATCCGATAAAATCCTTCGTCACCATGATCTCCGCCTTGACGATCGGCTCCTCCATATGATCGATCTCCGAGGGATCCGGAAGATTGGTAGGATTGGTAAGTTCGATCATCTCCCCGTCCGTCTTATAGACGTTGTAAATAACGCTGGGCGCAGTAGTAACCAGATCAAGATTATATTCTCTCTCCAGACGTTCCTGTATCACTTCCAGATGAAGAAGTCCCAGAAAACCGCAGCGAAATCCAAATCCCAACGCCACGGAAGTCTCCGGCTCATAAAATAGCGACGCATCATTGAGCTTCAACTTTTCTAAGGCATCCCTCAGGTCGGGATACTTTGCCCCGTCCGCCGGATAAAGACCGCAATATACCATAGGCTGCACTTTCTTATAACCGGGAAGGGGTTCCTGACAGGGATTGTCCGCATCCGTTACCGTATCGCCGACGGCAGTATCTTTGACATTCTTGATCGACGCCGTAATATAACCGACCATTCCCGCGGAAAGTTCCTCACAGGGAATAAACTGTCCGGCGCCAAAGTAACCGACCTCTACCACATCAAAAGACGCTCCGGTGGCCATCATCTTCATCTTCGTACCTTTTTTGATGCGTCCCTCCACGATCCTGACAAAGACGATGACCCCCTTATACGGATCATATAAGGAATCAAAGATCAAAGCCTGCAGCGGAGCATCGCTGCTGCCCTTCGGCGCAGGGATCTTCGTTACGATGCTTTCCAAAACATCCTCTATGCCAATCCCATTTTTTGCGGAGATCAACGGACAGCCTTCCGCTTCAATGCCGATCACATCTTCTATCTCCTCCACCACCCTCTGGGGTTCCGCGCTGGGAAGGTCGATCTTATTAATCACGGGAAAAACCTCCAGATCGTGATCCAGAGCCATATAAACATTCGCCAACGTCTGCGCCTCAATTCCCTGTGCCGCATCCACAACAAGGATCGCCCCGTCGCAGGCTGCCAGCGCACGGCTGACCTCATAATTAAAGTCCACATGCCCCGGCGTATCGATCAGATTAAGAGTATATTCCTCCCCATTCTTTGCCTTATAGATCGTTCTGACTGCCTGCGCCTTGATCGTAATCCCGCGCTCCCGCTCCAGATCCATATTATCCAAAACCTGTTCCTGCATCTCCCGCTGCGTCAAAAGTCCTGTCTTCTCAATGATCCGGTCAGCCAGTGTCGACTTTCCATGATCTATATGGGCAATAATACAAAAATTCCTAATATGTTTCTGCATAATTTATCCGTGTTCCTTTCCGCGCTTATCTTACTTTTTGTTTCTTTTTATCATAAAGATCCCAAACAATCAATATCATTAAAATAATTATCCCACAACAGGACAGCCATTTTCCCGCCACGGAATATGGCGCTGTAAAACGCAACTCAATCTCATGTTCTCCCGGTTCCAGTCTAAGACCAATAAAACCACCCTCCAACAACGGGAGGATCTCCTGCTCCTTACCGTCAACAAACGCCTTCCATCCTTCCTCATAAGGAAATGAGGTAAATAATACCGGCTTTACTTCGGAAGCCTCCACCCTTCCCTTAACGTACCCGTCCTCCATGATCTCTATCTGCATACCTGCTTTTGCAAGCTCCTCATGATATACTGCCAGTCCATCCTCATGATAAAGGGCAAAATCCACATTCTCCAAATTAAAAATATCAACTATATTGTTATTGGGAAAAATAATATAAACAACGTATTCTTCTCCCTCCTGCACCATCTGCACAGCATGCGGCTGGGCAAGCACACAGACGTCCAACCGTAAAGCATCGATCCCGGGAGACCTGCTGATCCATGGTGCATTCCCGAGATTTTTATCAAGATTGGTAAAAAAACAGGCATATGGACTTACTCCATCCTGATATGGAACCGCAAATTTCAGATATGCCATACCATCCTCCAGATTCGCCCCTAAAACTCCTATGCCCTGCTCAATCTGTGCAAGATCCACATTTTGGGGATAGATACTAATACCTCCATCATAATTTTCCATACATAAAGCAGCTTCCCCCGTCATACATTCCAGCAGACTTTGCTGGTTCACAAATACATTTTCAGAAAAAACATACGATAATATTTCTTCCCGCACCATATATCCTAACGGAAGCGAATAGGGATTCCTGATAATCTCATACTCACCTTCCAATGTGTACCATGGTGAATAGACGGTGTATTTCGTGCCAAAGATCATCCTCATAATGTCATTCTGGCAGGAATCAGATATCTCAAAATCCCCTCTGGCATATCCCAGCCGATTTAACGCATGAGAAGATGCTTCGTTGACTGCCGAAGAAAAATAAGCGATCCCATAATAATCATATGCTGTCTGCATATTATAATTATGTTTATCCGGATAAGCAATTCGGTAAATACCATTATCCTCCGCTTTGATCCGGGCAATGGTATCCTCGGCGATCTGATCCTTGTCCTCGTAAAAATCTCTTGTATAATATCCTACTCCACTCAGCAAATAATACCCATTAACCGCTATCTCTATCATAGTTAGCAGGACTCCCAACAGGACCATGCCTTTCCCTCCCTGACCCTTTCGGCAGCGGTAAAGCATCCACATCCATAAAAGCATCAATATGGCAATCAGTCCCATTACCTTAAAAGAGACGTTCCACCATTTACCGATCTGTAATATGCCGTCCAACATTGGTGACACAAAATAAAGGACCAACGCCAATACAAAGAATATAGTCATGGACCTCAGTCTTACCTGATGCAGGTAGGACAATTGTCTTACTGCCGCTGAAGCCGCCACAAAGGATAACACATAAGCAAAGCGGACAGTATACCCATTCGGTTCATTAAACATATGCAGCATCAGATATACGGGTTCTATCATCATAGATAAGGTCAGCACAAGAATTGCCGCGGCCACACAGACTCTTTCCCTCTTTGCAATCCTATGATTGAACAGATAAAAAATCATTAAGATCAAAGTCAACAGTCCACAATATAGATAGGGAAATGGCGTATCCAACACATATTCCCTTCCCGGCATAAAACATGAAAAGATATCCCAAATCGGAGACGATATAAATCTAACATATCCCGTATCTCCTGCTTTACTGTTTAACGCAACCGCATAATATGCCGCCGGCAGAAGCACGCATGCCGAAAGCAGCACCGCAGTAACTACGCACAAGGCATAACGGAGCAGTATCTTCAACCTCTGCCTGCCTGTATACCGCCGATGGACAAAAATACATAAACATAGATACCCAAATGAACTGATCCCAACAATAAATCCCCCATAAAAGTATGCCAGAAAGGATACGGCATAGATCAGCGTAAGTCCCGTTTTTCTGCCTGTATCCAAAAAATATTTTACAAAGATCAGGACCAGCGGCAGGAAATAAAGTCCCTCAGCAATACTATTCATCATCATCATAGCAAAATAATAACTGCAGATTCCATATCCAAGCGATATGGCAATGATAAGCTTACTCTCCTGACGAAGATTATATTTTCCGTAAGCGCAGAAAAATGCTGCCGCCAGAGCAGGTTTTAAGATTACGATTAGCAAAGTCGCGATTTCTATATTATTGATGAGATAATAGAAAAAATTCAAAGGACTCATTGCGACAAAGGCAAAGAACAATGCCGTATTACCACCCATGCCAACATTCCATGAATAAAAGAAATTGCTACCATCCCGCAATTTTTCAGTAATCAACCTTCCAAAAACGGCACATTGGTAATACAGATCCCCCGGAAAAATTACTTTTTCCTGTCCGGGAAGAATCCCAACAAAAGCAAAAATAACTATCATAGTCACTACTGCCAGTCCAAAAGTGATCAAACTATCTGTCCATATATTCTTTTTATTCATATCACTTTTTTCCTTTCCTGTTTCTTCTATCCATAGCAAACAAAATCCCCCATAAGACCGCACCACAGACGGTCAATAAAATCCCTGCCATTCTTCCCCGCGGCGTATAACGCAAGATCAGTTCGTGCGATCCCGGCGAAAGCCTTACCCCCAGAAAAGAACCGTCCAGCAGCCCAAGCAATTCTTGCCTGCTGCCATCCACCAGAAGCTCCCATCCCTTATCATAGGGGATCGAAAGGAACAAAATCTCCCTGTCCTCAGGCACATCGATCTGCGCCCTTATATATCCTTGTTGAAAGTCTTCGATCTCCCACTGATTCCTACTTAAAATCTCATGCGCACGATCCAGTTCCCCATCTTCCTGATAATATAGAAACAGTCTGCGATACGCAGATTGGATCCCCGCTTCATTGTAATCGATCAGCCTTACGGAAAATTGCTCACCCCGCCGTTCCATCTCTATGATCCCCGGAGAATATAACAGCCGGTCCGTCAGATAAGGACGACGGTAATTTCCCATAGAAAAAACATAGACAGCAAATTCCTTTTCCGTCAAGGTATGACCAGAAACATTCTCTCCCCCTTCATCGTCAGTCAATGAAAAATAGGCATATGCCTTTTCATAGGATCCGGCAGGAATCGCGTAATCCAATACGCCCATCTCAGCCTCCTCCGCCTTAGAAAAAGTCATCCCCTCGCCTTCCACTTCCCATTCCATTCCGATGGGCAATAACTCTGGTACACCTGCCTCCCGATATACATCAATCTCTTCCCCCGTCATTGCTGACAAAAGCCGGTTCTGATTATAGAACACATCCCTTGTATACGGCTTGACCGTCAGTATCTGATCACTAACCATGTATCCCAATTCCAGCGTATGTTCCATCCGATAATATTCCGGCGTCTGCCGCACCATTGCCGCCGGATTGTATTCCTGCTGATCCACATAATATTTCACGCCGAAAAGCATATCCGTCACATCATTGGCACCCGTCTGATAAAACCCAAACCTCACGGTATCCCCCATATAAAACATAAATGCATCCAACGCAGCGCTTCTTGTTGACGCAAATATAGGCACACCCATATAGTCAAGCAGTGCCTGCTGGTTAGTCGTCATATAATAGCTGAAGCCTACCCGGTAGATTCCCTGATCCTCCTGTTTCAATTCTTCCACCGCCCCTTTTGCTTCTTCCAGCCAGCCACGATACATTTCCTCTGATATTACAGGAAGCCCGTCAATAATCCAGTAAGCATTCAGCCCTGTTTCCACCATGATTAGCAGCATAGCAGACAACGTAAGAGATACCTTGTCCAGTCGGTTCGTATACGCCACATAAAATCCCGCGCACCAAAGCAGAAGCAGTACAATATTAGCAATTGCAGCCGAAACGGTAAGGGAAATGGTTCCGGAAGTGAAAATACTCCGGTTCAGCAGATACGTCAAAAAATAAAATATAATATCTACTGCAGCTACAGTAAACAGCTTCTTCCGACTGATATCCCCCAAAAAAGTACACTCTCTGCACGCAATCACTACCAGCAGCAAAACCGTGACAAATGTATAACGTACCGTATAACCGTCCGGTCGGTTGAACAGATGCAACATCTCATACAATGGCGGGATGTAACTAACCAAAAGCAATGCCGACAGGGCAACACCCGCCGTAATCCTTTCTTTTCCGGGTATTTTATGATTTGTAAAATAAAACTGCAGAAGAAGAAATGCCGGCAGTCCGCAATACAGATACGGGAGATCCTGATTATATGCAAATGGACGTCCAGGATACATCGCATACCAGAAATCCGTCGGAAGCAGCTTCAACCCGGTATAGCTGCTATCAAACACCCCTGAATTATCAAGATAATACATCATGGCAGGACAAAGTGCCGCCATGCTTAACAACACTGCCGCTACAACGCCTGCCATATAAATCAGTAACAGTTTTCCATTTTTTCTGATCCATCCCTTTCCGTCCCTATACCAAAGAAGTACAACAAAATAGAGAAATGAAAAAATACCGATCAGATACCCATAATAAAAATAGATCACAAAAGACGCAGCATAAGCAATCACAAGTCCGCTTACTTTCTTTGTCTCTATAAAATGATGAATAGCAAGCAGTACCAATGGTAAAAGATATACACTGTCACAAGCAATATAAAAGACAATCTGGAAAGAACATAGCGCATAGCAGACAGAAAAAAAGATGCATTTTACCCCTTCTTCTTTTCTTCCCTTCTGCAGATACAGGCAGAACGTCAGGGCAGCGGTCGCAATCCGCAACAAAACTGCCAGCTCCGATGCCACTAAATCGTCGGATATCAATAAAAAGAGCAGATAAAAAGGGCTATACGAATAAAATGCATACAGAAGGCTTGTCCCCTGTCCCATAGAAACATTCCATGAAAATCCGGAAAAATTCCCCTGTCTGATCTCCTGTGCGTGCAATCTCGCAAAAGGGACATATTGTTTCAAAAAATCACCGAACAGCACAGTATATTTTCCATTAGAAAGCATCTGTGCCATAGAAAATGACAGCGTTACCGTTAACAGCGTTAGAACAAAGGCAATGACCGGATACCACTTTTGATCCAGTTTTTTAAAATAAGACACAATACGATCCATATTCATAATAAGCGAATATTCTCTCCTATTTTTACCGAAATTCAGCCACTTTTGTATTATAACAAAATTTTTACGGCTTGAAAACAGAAATATGAGATTCACCTTCCGCTCAATACCCGATCGATCACATCCGCCAGCGGATGACAGGCGTTTCTGATCTCCTGCACCGTGTTATTCTGCGCTCCCAATTCAATCAGCAGATACTTTCCGGTAAGATGCATGTTGTAGCGATACCCTTTCAGGTAGATCCTTCTTGCAAGCCCCGGATAATATGTATTGACCGCCATCTGCATCTGGAAGGAAAATGCCAGGTTTTCGCTGAGATTAGGATTTGCAAGATAATCGATATGTCCAAGTTCATTCAGATAACTAAGTCCGTTAAAAAACATAAACTGCGCCGTCGGCTGTCCATTGACCTGCGTGACCAGCCTCGTTCCTTCCGCCATTTCATCCCGATGAAGATCGATCACCACCTGTATGCTGGGATACTCCTCCAGAAGCTTACGGATCTCCGGTTCCGCATAGGAATAAGCATAATTGTGCTGCTGGGTATCATAACTGGCAACATGGTGCAGCACTTCATATCCATACTTTTCCTCCAGAATGGAAGCAAGATATTCTCCCGCGCCGACGATCGTCGTGGAAGCGTCACCCGGAACCGAATCCGCAAATGCCTCTTGAGAATGTGTATGGTAGATCAATATCTGCGGTCCGTCTACCGTGGTATCGATCGTCATATCCTGTGAAAGCATGATTTCCGCATTGATCTGCTCCGCGGTCACACTGGTGGACGGATCTACGATATAAAAATTACGCACAAGAAAGGAATAATCCCTTAGATCAGCCAGACTGTAATATGCGCTTCTTTCTGATGCCGGGACAAAATTTTCTATGGTAAATCCCCCTGCTGCTCCCGGCAGGATGTCCTGAAGAGGCACTGCATCGTTCACCGAAAAATCATTTCCGCCAGCCATAATATTGGAAGACGTCATAAGCGCTTCTTCCGTCAATGCCGCTCCCGTGGAATCCGCCGCCATAGCGCCGCCCTCATCGCTTCCTTCCCGAATCGCGAGCATCTCATAACTTAAAGACATATGTCCATCTTCCGATCCCCGTATGTATTCATATAACGGACTTTGATAAAATGGAATGGAATAAAAAAATTCCTGCCATGACACCGTCGTTTCCGAATCCTCCAGGAAGCCTGATACAGGACAGATAAATACGGTCATCATTCTGCCCAGATACCTGACGAAATCATAATTTCCCTCACCCTTAGGACGTCTTCCGGCCTCGCCGACCAACACGGCGATCAGAAGAACACCCACACCCAGAAAGCCCAGAAAATACCGTATTCTTTTTTGTTTGTCCTGTCCATAAGTAACCATAATTCAGTATATTTTCAAAAATGATATTATATGACACCCTGTTTAAGCCTCTTTTGTTGTCTCATTCTCCATATCCAGCGCGATATTGATCGCTTCCGAAATCGTGTAGGACAGTCTGGAAACAATGGAATCAATATCCTTTCCTGTCACATACATGCTGTTCAGCTCGCTCATACCGTTGATCTTTCCTTCTTTTGTCAGCGTCACCGCATCATTAACAATCGTCGCTGCATCCACGACTGTGGGAACACCGATGGCGATCACCGGAATCCCAAGACTCTCTTCCGTCAATGCATTACGGTGATTACCTACGCCGGAACCGGGCCAGATACCGGTATCCGTGATCTGTACCGTCCGATTCAGCCGTTTTGTGCTTCTTGCCGCCAGCGCGTCCACGACGATCAGAAGATCGGGCGCCGTCTTTTCTACAATCCCCTTGACGATCTCCGCTGTCTCCATACCGGTCTTTGCCATGACGCCTGGCACGATCCCTGATACCATATGCATCTTGTGTTTTTCATAAGCGGCCTTTCCATATTCCAGTATGATATGTCTTGTAATAAACAGATGATCCACCACGCAGGGGCCCAGAGAATCCGCCGTCACATCACGGTTGCCCAGGCCCACAACCAATACCGATTTTTCCTCATCAGGCTTTTCTATAATGGACAAAAGGTGCTTTGCAATTTCCAAAGAGATCTCCCTGTGATAATCCTCATCCGGCTCCACCAGTCCCGGCGCTTCCAATGTAATATAATGCCCCATAGGCTTTCCAAGCTTTTTTTCCGCATTTTTGCTCTCAATTACGACAGTTGTCGTCTTAACATCCATCTCTTCGTTATAACTTTCCTGGATTCTGACGCCATTTAAGGAATGTTCCGGCATATTGATACATTCTTTGGCCTCCACTGCCAGATCTGTCCGCACAATATAGCTTTCCACTGCTGCACCTCGTATCCTTAATGATATTTTCCGTATATTTATTATATTCGTAAACTTATTTTTTGCGAAAATTTTCAAATTATGTATTGACATATTTTGCCCTGTAATTTACTATATAAAAGTATGTTTATACCAGAAACGTCCGTGTCCGGCTCCGGTATAAATTATGAGTTAAAAGTTTCGTACTCTTACGACATATTCAAAAAAACAGGAGGTGCAAAGTCTTGGCTAATATTAAATCCGCAAAGAAGCGAATCCTTGTCAACCAGACAAAGGCAGACAGAAATAAGGCAATCAGATCCAGCGTAAAGACTGCTGTGAAAAAAGTGTACGCAGCAATCGACGCAGGCGATCAGGAAACTGCAAAGAGCGCATTGTTAAATGCCACAAGCACGATTGATAAAGCTGCTAAAAAAGGCGTTTATCACAAAAATTATGCTTCCAGAAAGATTTCCCGTCTGAATCTGGCTGTCAACAAAATGGCTTAAATCTTAAAGTTCAGAATCAAAACACCCTCAAGTACCGTCATGCTTGAGGGCAGTGTGAAAAGCACTTCTATCGCTCATAGCAAAGGCTATTTCGCGAAGAAGTGCTTAATTTCACACCGAAAAACGCAAAAACGGCGTTTTTCATCCCTATTTGAGCCGCCAAAAGCGGCAATGGAGGTGTCTATGCGGAAACGAATGCTGGCATATTTGTCCTATATGGATCAAATCTTAGCGCATGAGCTACCTGTAACAGCTGTTTTTGATGCGGATGGAAATTATGAAGACACAGCGCTGAAAGACATTATGCCCACCAGAAAAGAATATGAGAAGCTTCTTGCCAGACATCTGGAACAGATCGCTTTCTTTTCCCATGAACGCCTGATCCATCTACTGGTCACGCTGATGTTCGCCGGGCTGGCATTTGCCGTCTTCTTTTTCTGTATCACTGAGGTCAGCCTAGGACTCTTACTTCTGCTGGCAGCCCTGATGATCCTTCTGGTTCCATATATCATGCATTACTACCTTTTGGAAAACGGCGTCCAAAAGATGTACCGCCAATATGATGAATTGGTAAAACAGATGAAATAATTTCCCGGATTCCTACGTATCCTCTTTGGTTGTATATACATCAAGAATCTTTTCAATCAGAAGTTTTTTGAAATAAACATCAAATCCCAGCATACAGATAAAAGCAAACGTCTTCAGTTCTTCCCGTTCCTTCTCCGCCACATCCTCAAAGACTTTGGCGTTACCGAATATCTTTTCTGTCTCTTCATATTTACTCTTTATGTCCTTTTTTTGTTCTTCCTTCTGGCTCTGCTCCATCTTCATCACTTCATCATAGATTTCCTTGACCGTACACCCCGACTCTTGTCCAAAATATTTCTCTGTCAAAGGTTTGAGCAGCATCTGAATATCACTGATGGATAAAACATTTTTAAAATAATAGATCAGAATCAGAATCAAAATATGCTCTCTGGAATATTTCTTCTTCTCCGGCGGAGGCAAAAGATCATTCTTTGCATAATTATTGATCATGGTCTTTGTCAGAATCTTATCTTTCTCCTTGTATCTTGCTGTCTCCTTTAAGTGTTCATCCATAAAGGTAGTCACCTGATCCATATAGAGCGCGATATTCGGGATCTCATCGGAATCAATCAGCTGAATCTTGTCCAGATTCTCCATGATGCTGTTTATCAGATCTTCGGTATCAATATTCATAAAAATCCTCCATGTCATCGCAACACACGGCATTGTGCCGTATATTGTCAACTGTCACACTTAATTATATAGTAAATAAAACTACATGTAAAGTAACGAAATAAATATTTACCATTATGCCTTCCTGTGCTAAAATGATACCGTAGCAGTATGAGAAAATTATGAATTATTCCATCGCAGATTGCGGAACGGCATGGTTATTGATCTATGAATGAAAAACTTCACACGAAAGTAGTCGACCAGCTGTTTGACGCGGTTCTTACATTAGAAAACAGAGAAGAATGTTATCTTTTTTTTGAAGATCTCTGCACCATGAATGAACTCATGTCTTTATCCCAGCGCTTTGCTGTCGCCGCCATGTTGAAAGAAAAAAAGACTTATATGGAAATAGCCGGGGAAACCGGCGCCTCCACAGCCACGATCAGCCGTGTCAACCGTTCCCTCAGCTATGGTAATGATTCCTATGATATGGTTCTGCAGCGCATGAAGCATAAAAATCCGGACAATGATTCCGACGCTTGCAATTCAACAACCTGATCATCCATGGATCTCCATACATTCCCATGGATCGATATACTCCCCGTTGCGCATAATCTGATAAGAAAGTACGGTATTATCCTCGGTAATACTGAGCAGTATCGACCCTGCCGTCACCTCATCCCCTTCCTTTACCATAATCGTTCCGACGCCGGAGTAGAATGTCATAAATCCATTTCCGTGATCGATTACAACCGTATATCCACCGTCATCCAAAAGCTCAACATCAGCCACTTCTCCATCCGCAGTGGCTACCATGCTGCTTCCCGTGCCCGTCATAAACTGTACTCCAAGTTTCTCCGGTTCGTCGGTTGATTCCGTTTCCGTACCGCCTTCCTCCGGTTCTTCCCCTTCCACTGTCTCTTCCGGCACATAAAAAGCCGCATTGCCCCGCAACGGATAATTCGTCGGCATATGCTGCGCTCGCTCTTCCTCCTCATAAACAGACAATGCCTCTGTCTTAGCTGTCAGAGTATCACTTAAAATATCCACTTTTCCATTTAATTCCGAAACCTGCAGAGCAAGTTCATCCGATTGGCGCATCTCCGCAGCCAGCTGCCCTTGCAG
>CAMWKA010000026.1 GCA_947174725.1 uncultured Lachnospiraceae bacterium
TTGTGTATAAGAGAGAGCTATAAAGGACTGTATTTTCTCCTTTGTCCACAAGGTAAGTTCACACTGATAAACAGCTCCAATCGTCAAATCATAATCGCAGGTAAAACCAACGCCGCTCTTAGAAACATCCTTCAGCTCAATATTAACGCTCTCCGCAGGCTCCTCCGGCTGATCCAGTCTCTTAAGATAGATCTGGGATTTCAGTTCCAAACGCCTGTCTTTTCTTTTCTCCTGCATAGCAATCTCCTTTACCCTATACTATATCCCAAAAATAATCATGCAAACACAGTACAAAATATCTGACAGTATTATATCATGTATCGTCAAATCTCGCAAGTATCTATCTGCAAATAACACACTTGTCCTACAATACCGTATTATTTTTATATAATATGCATTCTTATATAATAAGCGTGCTTATATAATAAGCATGCTTATATAATAAGCATACAGTCTCCAAATGAAAAAAATCGGTATCTTTCCCGAACAGCTTCTTCATAAGCCTTCAGGATATGCTCCCTTCCCGCCATTGCGGACACCAACATGAGCAGTGTTGATTCCGGCAGATGGAAATTTGTAATCAATGCATCCGGCACCCGAAACCGATATCCAGGATAGATAAAGATCTCCGTATCCCCATTTCCCACAGCCACCTGACCATCTTCCGCAGCGGCGCTTTCCACTGTCCGGACACTGGTGGTTCCCACACAAATTACGCGTTTTCCCTCTTTTTTCGTTTCATTGATCAGCCTTGCCGCCTCTTCATCCACATGATAGGATTCCTTGTGCATATGATGATCCAGAATATTCTCCGTCTTGACCGGGCGAAATGTTCCCAGTCCCACATGCAGCGTCACATATGCAAGACGGACCCCTTTATCTTCTATCTTTTTCAACAATTCCCGGGTAAAATGAAGTCCCGCTGTCGGAGCAGCTGCCGAACCCTCCTCTTTGGCATAAACCGTCTGATAACGGTTCTTATCCTGAAGCTTATGATGGATATAAGGCGGAAGCGGCATTTCCCCAAGCTGGTCTAAGATTTCCTCAAAGATGCCTTCATAAGAAAACTGAATCTTGCGATTGCCTTCTTCCAGCACCTCCAGAACCGTTCCTTTTAAGATCCCGCCCCCAAAACTCAGTACTGTACCCGGCTTTGCCTTTTTCCCCGGTCTGACAAGCGTTTCATAACATCCATCAGCAAGACGTTTTAATAACAGGACTTCGATCACCGCCCCTGTTTCTTCCTTCACGCTGTAAAGCCTCGCCGGCATAACCTTCGTATTATTTAATACCAGACAATCCCCCGGCTGGAGGTAATCAATGATATCATAAAAATGTCTATGTATGATCTTGCCCGTCTCCTTGTCTAAAACCATAAGCCTTGAAGAAGATCTATCTGCCAGAGGATCCTGAGCGATCAAATCCTCCGGCAGATCATAATGATAATCTGATTTATGAAATCCAACATCCATAATTCTCTGTTTTTCTGTCTTTCTACATTTTATTTACGCATTTTTCAGGAAGGCGATATACCCCTTTTTATTCTCATAGATATCGGCCTTGCTGATGGCTTCATAAGGCGCATGCATGTTCATCACGGGTACCCCGCAGTCGATGACATTCATTCCGTACAACGCCATGATATAGGCAATCGTACCACCGCCGCCAAGATCCACCTTGCCAAGCTCCGACATCTGATACATCGCGCCGGCATCATCCATGATCTTCCTGATCTTGCCAAGATACTCCGCATTGGCGTCATTGGAACCTGATTTCCCGCGGGAACCGGTAAATTTGCAAAAGTCAAATCCATACCCCAGCATTGCCACATTTTTCTTGTCAAAGCTGGACGCATAAAGCGGATCAAAGCCGCTTGTCACATCGGAAGACAGCATAAATGAATTGGCAAGCACGCGTCTTAGTGCCAGCTCGCTGTAACATCCCATTGCATTCATCAATTCTGCAACGCTGTTTTCAAAAAATCTTGACTTCATTCCCGTAGCGCCAACGCTTCCGATCTCCTCTTTATCAGTAAGTATACAACAGGTCGTGCGTCTGGCATCATTCACCTCCAGCATCGCCCGATAGGAGGAAAATGCGCATACGCGGTCATCATGTCCATAAGAGAGGATCATGCTCCTGTCAAATCCCGCTTCCCTTGCCTTTCCTGCCGGGACGATCTCCAGTTCCGCGCTGTGGAAATCCTCTTCCTCGATCTGATAATACTCTTTGAGGATTGCAAGAACATTTTTCTTGACCGCTTCTTTCTCTTCCGCTTTTTTCTCTTTCTCTTTATCCTTCGGCTTGCTCTGATTGATCAACGGGCTGTTGGCGATGATCACATCCAGCGCTTCGCCTTCCACAACTTTATTACCCTTCTTTTCCATCTGCTCCGACGCAAGATGGATCAGCAGATCAGAGATAAAAAATACCGGATCATCTTCTTCCTCACCTACATTCACAATGACCGTCGTACCATCCTTTTTCACAACCACACCATGGATCGCCAACGGGATCGTCACCCACTGATATTTCTTGATGCCGCCATAATAGTGTGTATCCAGATAAGCAAATCCGCCATCCTCATACAAGGGATTCTGCTTCACATCCAGACGCGGCGAATCAATATGCGCACCCAGAATATTCATACCTTCCTCCATCGGCGCGGTACCGATCTGAAACATCAGCAATGTCTTATTCATTCCGCAAAAATAGACCTTATCGCCTTTGACAAGCTTCTTTTTCTTCTTCATCAGGCTCTCAAATTCATGATAGCCCTCCCGTTCGATCTCATTGATGATATAATCCGTACATTCCCGCTCGGTCTTTCCTTTGTTCAGAAAATCCATATATGCCTTTGCATAAGCATCTACCTTCTTTAGTTCCGTCTTGGAATATAATGTCCATGCACTTTTTCTTTCCATTTGAAGCAATGCTCCTTTCTAATAAATTACTTATTAGGCATTTGCGAAACTCTGCCAAAATTCTTTTCTATTGTGCATCATCGACAATTCATCGCAGACACGCTCGCGCTGCGCGTCGCACGCAGCGGTACATAAGATGCCAAAATACGGCATCTAAGTACCGGCGGCTCCCCAGCACCTGCTTATGAATTTGTCAATGCTGCCCAATAAAATTTCTACTATTGAGAGTTTCGCAATTACCTAAAATTACTTATGACCGCAATTCGATCTTCATACTCTCCAGTCCATTCAGTATCTTCTTCATGACACCGTTCACGTCTTCGTCATTCAATGTCTTAGTCATATCCCTGAATGACAAAGAATATGCAATCGACTTAAATCCTTCCTTGATCTGATCTCCTTCATAAATATCAAATAACCGGATGCTCTCTAACGTTTTACCTCCGCGCTGGCGGATCATCTTCTCAATATCCCCCGCAAGCACTTCCTTGGGCACAACCATACTGATATCCCTTGTAACAGCCGGATACTTCGCAATACCGGTATATTTCCGGTCAAAGCTTGTCATCGGCACAATAGACGGCATATCCAGCACCGCAATATACACCTTGGTTTTTATGGAATAACCGGCACATACCATAGGATGCACCTCGCCCAGATAACCAATAACCACATCATCATATATAATATTCGCCTGACGTCCGGGATGTAAGAAGGTCTTTCCGGCATTCGGATCATAGATACAAATTTTCTTCATGCCCACTGCTTCCAAAAATTCCTCTACCACTCCCTTCATCGTAAAGAAATCGCCTTCTCCATACATACCAAGTGTAAACTGCATCCGCTCATCCGGCAGTTCCGTCACAGGCAGACTCTTAGGCAGATAAATATTTCCTAATTCATACAGCCTGACATCCTTGTTCCGACGGTTATAATTTGTCGAAAGTGAAGTCAGCATACCGTTGATCGGCAGCGTACGCATGATGGAAAAATCCTCACCCAACGGATTGGAAATAACCACCGCTTTCCGCAGTTCATCCCCTTCCGGAATCAGCAGCTTATCAAACACCTTCGGGCTTTCAAAAGAATAACACATCCCCTGTGAAAATCCGCAGTATTCCGCAATATCCCTTGCCTTCTGTTCGATTCTTAATTTATAAGAAAGCTTTCCTGCCGTTGCGGAAGCTCTCGGCAACGATACCGGGATCTTATCATATCCATAAAATCTCGCAACCTCCTCCGCAATATCCGCAAATCCTTCCAGATCCTGTCTGAAGGACGGGATCGTCAGCATATCATCATTATCATGCTTGATCTCCAGACGGTCAAACATTGCAAGCATATCCTCTCTCGGAATCTCAGTGCCTAACAATGCATTGATCTTCTCCGGCTCGAATTTAATCCGGTTCAACTCCTTCAGCGGCTGGCAGACATCGATCATACCGTCCACTACCTCGCCACAGCCCAGTTCCTCGATCAACTGGCAGGCACGCATGATCGCCGCCTCTGCATTTCTCGGATCCAATCCCTTTTCAAAGATACCGGATGCATCTGTTCTTAATCCGATACGCTTGGCGCTCTTTCTGATATTCGCGCCATGGAAGGTTGCCGCCTCAAAGACAACGGTCTTAACTTCATCTGTGATCTTGGAATTCTCTCCGCCCATGATTCCGGCAATACCGATCTCCTTTTCGGCATCGCAGATCATCAGCACTTCAGAATCCATCGTCCTCATCTGTCCGTCCAACGTCTGGAACTGATCACCATCTTTTGCACGGCGCACGATGATCTTATGCCCCGCGATCGTATCCAGATCAAACGCGTGCATCGGCTGACCATACTCCGCCATCACATAGTTTGTAATATCCACCAGATTATTGATCGGCCGGATGCCGCTTGCCGCAAGACGTCTCTGCATCCATTTGGGCGAGGGCGCAATCTTAATATTCTTACATACCTTGGAACAATATCTGGAGCAGAGATCCGTATCCACAACCTCTACTGAGATGTAGTCAGAGATATCGCCGCCTCCGCCTTTTACCTCTACCACTGGCGGTACAAAAGGCTTACCGAAAGTCGCTGCCGCTTCCCTTGCAATGCCAAGGATACTATAGCAGTCCACACGGTTAGAAGTGATCTCGTATTCAAATACCGTATCATGCAGTCCAAGAGCCTCCACAGCGTCATCTCCCGGTTTGCAGCTGTCCTTTTCAAAAATATAGATTCCGTATTCCGGAGCTTCCGGATACATATTCCGGTCAGATCCGAGTTCCTCAATGGAACACATCATTCCATAGGAATCAATGCCGCGCAGCTTCCCGCATTTGATCCTGATCCCGTCCTCTGGAAGCGGTCCGCCGTCATGACCGCCCGCTACCTTGCCGCCGTCCAGTACTACCGGCACCAGATCGCCGACACTGACATTGGGTGCTCCCGTTACGATCTGTAATGTCTCTGTCCCCACATCCACCTGGCAGATAATAAGCTTATCTGCATCCGGATGTTTTTCAATGGACTCTATCTTACCTACGACAATCTTTTCCAGATTCTTGTCCGGTCTCTCATATCCCTCTACTTTTGTTCCGGACAATGTCATTTTATCAAAATACTCCTGATCGGTGCATTCCAGTTCCGGAACATATGCTTTAATCCATGATAATGCTGAATTCATCTATTCTTCCTCCAATTATTTTATATCCATGTCCGTATTTGATCCGTATGGATTCCAAATTACGATTCTTTCCATTTCAAATATCAGAACTGCTTCAAAAATCTGTCGTCATTCTCATATAAAAGCCGCATATCATCAATCTCATATTTGAGTAGCGTGATACGCTCCAGTCCGATACCAAACGCAAATCCTGTATATTCTTCCGGATCGATTCCGCTCATCTTCAGTACCTTCGGATGCACCATGCCGCATCCTAATATCTCGATCCAGCCGGCTCCTTTACAGAAACGGCATCCGGTGCCGCCGCATTTAAAACAGGAGACGTCCATTTCCGCCGATGGCTCAGTGAAGGGGAAATGATGGGGACGGAACTTACACTTCGTGTCTGCTCCAAACAATTCCTTCGCAATCTGATCCAGCGTTCCCTTCAAATCAGCAAAGGTGATATTTTTATCAATCACCAGCCCCTCAATCTGATGGAAGGACGGCGAATGGGTCGCATCCACTTCGTCAGACCGAAACACTCTGCCCGGTGCAAGGATCTTGAGCGGCAGTTTTCCCTGCTCCATGACACGCACCTGTACCGGTGAAGTCTGGGTACGCAGCAGGATATCTCCATTTACATAAAAAGTATCCTGTTCATCCTTTGCCGGATGGTCGGCGGGAATATTCAATGCTTCAAAATTATAATAATCTTTCTCAATCTCAGGTCCTTCCACAACCTCATAACCAAGACCGACAAAGATACGCTCAACTTCTTCCAATACAATAGCATTGGGATGTCTGTGTCCCATCTTAAGCTTCTTCGCAGGAAGCGTAACGTCGATCACTTCCTTCTTCATATTTAATTCCATTGCTGCCTGCTCCAATTTCTTCACGGCGGCATCCAGCACAGACTCAATTGCCTCTCTTGTCTCATTGACCATCTGTCCAACCTTTGGACGTTCTTCCGGTGCCACGTCCTTCATACTCTTTAACACGGCAGTCAGTTCACCCTTTTTCCCAAGGTAATTTACCCTGACCTCATTCAGCTTTTCCAAAACATCACTCTCAGAAATCTTCTGTAGTGCCTCTGCTTTGATCTTTTCCAGTCTTTCTTTCATTTCCGTTTTTCCTTTCCTTGATCGTTAAAAAATAAAAAATCCCAGATACGCATCACTACGTATCTGGGACGAAATCACTTCCGCGGTACCACCCACATTCCCGTTGCCGGGCACTTCTTTTCTGCGTAACGAGCAGTCACGGACCAGCCTAATCATTCAGCCAATCGGCTCCGGTGTGTAATTCGCAACAAGAAGAAATCCATCCGCTTCTTTTTTCCATCGGTTAGAACAGCTTTCAGCCGGTGGCTGTTCCTCTCTGCAACATAGAAAAACGCTACTTTGCACCATCAATGCCATTATTTGTATAAAACACATTTTATATAATTAAAAATTATCTGTCAAGCGTTATTTTCCGCTTTAAATCTATTTCTTATCATCCATTTTCTTTTCCAGCTTATCCAACGTGGTCTCAGCAAATTTACGTCCGCCTACGCCAAATGCAACTGCAAAAGCAATGCAAAGCGCTGCAATTATAAGGATAAAGGTGGTCTCTACAATTACATTAGCAACATTCAACTGGCTTAAGCAAAGGAACGCTGTCAGCACATAGATAGCAATCTTAGCAACAAGCGCGCTTACTTTCGCCTCCGGGAACTTTTTAACCAGTGCCGTTTCAGCAGTATTGGCTGCAAATAAACCAATCGCAACAATGATCACTGCACTGAGCACTGCAGGCATGTAACCTATGACTGCCGCACCAATGTCTGTAAGTACCGGAAGATGCAATACATTGATACCCTGTACGATAAAAATGATGATCAGAACATATTTCACAATCGAACTGATCAGCTTGGAAAGTACTACTTTCTTTGCCGGCGTGCCGGTCATCTTCTCGATCAGCTTGTCCGTACCAACGCCTGCCAACAGACTTCCCAAAAGTTTAGCCACCAGATTAGAGATAAATACGCCAACTGCAATGATCACGATTGCTCCAAGTACATAAGGAATCATATCAAAAATAGAATTCACAATGTTATTGGCAGGTCTGGAGATCGCTTCAATACCAAGAGCGTCAAGCGCCGATGTAATCATCACCAAAAGAATAACACCATAGATTACATTGGAAATGATCGTGGAAAGAGCGGAAGTCTCTGTCACCAGAATCCCTGCCTTTGCCTGAAGTTGATCTATCTTTGTCGCCCTTAAAAGCGCAACCAGCAGATCTCTTACGATCTTAGCAATAAATATGCCCACTGCAATGATGATACCTGCGCCAACAACCTTCGGGATAAATGCCAAGAATGAATTTACCATATTCGTAATCGGCTGGGAAACACTATTCATACCCAGCTTGTCCAGTACGCCGGGCAGGAATAATAGAAATGTCACAAAATAAGCCAGCTTTGCTATAAACTCAATGGAACTGCCCGTCGCAGCATCTTTCACACCAAGCTTCGCCAGCTTTTCTTCTGCTTTCAATGCTTTTAAAAGCTTCGTCGCCAATGCTTTGACGATCGTTGCCGCAACAAATGCCACAACCAGCATCAAAACCGCATAGATCCAATTCGGGATCTGTGACAATAGAGAATCAAGAAATCTTTCCATTTCGATTTCCTCCTTATTATATTTTATGTAAACAGCATAACATTATAAAGATCATTTTTCAATATCATTTTCCATATTTTTACTCCTGTGCTGTTCTTTCTTTTTCATACTCCTGTGACTCTTCCAGTAAGTATGAAGAGAAGAAATATCGATCATCAGCATCAGTGTCGTAGAGAATGCCCCGATATACAGAAAATAGATCATATATTGATAGCCGATCAGCCATGCCACATCGGCAGACAGAGACAGTGCCAGAATACAGATACACAGTAACGTCAGCAGCGTTTTCCCCGGTCCTAACGGAAATTTCCACCGGAATCCCTTTTTCGAAAAATCAGGTTCCGTCTCACGATGTCTTTTATTTTCTAATCCGCGTTTCTTCTTCATTATTATTTTCTCCCAAACTTTCTGATGTATCTATACTATGATATCCTCTGTTTTTTTCTTTTCGTTAAAAGAAATTGATATTCCTTCTCAAAATGAACATTAATGGATACTCCCATCAGTAGAATATAAAAACCTATATACAGCCACATCATGACCGCAATGATCGTTGTCAGGCTTCCATACATGCTAAAACCGTTCATTTTATCAATATAGATGGAAAATCCCCAGGAAAACACCGACCATACCACACTGGAAAACAGCGCCCCCGGCAGCTGCAGTCTGACAGATACCTTTTCATTGGGCAATGACGCATATACGATCTGCAAAA
Organism: uncultured Lachnospiraceae bacterium; assembly: GCA_947174725.1. Lineage (GTDB taxonomy): Bacteria > Bacillota > Clostridia > Lachnospirales > Lachnospiraceae > NK4A136. Next base: position 8,959 of record CAMWKA010000026.1, read on the forward strand.
ATACAGTTATCACCGCCCACACAAACAAAAAACGAAAATGCATCATAAACTGATAAATATAACTATATGTAGGCAGAATACGTATCAGCGCTTCATTCAGGTAATTTCCAAACAGCATAAACGCAAAAGAAAATACAATACAGAGAATAAATACAACCGTATAAAGAGATGCCACCAGCCGCTGAATAAACATTCCTCTGGATTCTTTTACATGCCGGATCGCATTGATTCCGGCCTTTAAAGCATAAAAACCCTTTCCGGCAACCCACAACATCAAGACCGCCGAAACGGAAAGCAACGTAATCGATTTGTCATAGATTTCTTCTATAATGGATGTGCTGATGGCCTCTAGGGAATGAGGCAAGACCTCCTCTATCACGGATAAAAACAGTTCCTGCGAGCCACGAATAAAGGGCAGGATGCTGCAGACCAGGATCAACATCGGAATCAGGGAAAGAAACGCGAAAAAAGCAGTGCTTGCCGCAAACAGGGACGCTCTGCTTTCCTGCAATGCTTTACTGATCGCAAGTATCTCATTAATCAATCGAATACTTATCATTTTGACCTTTTCTATCACACTAATAACCATGTCTTTCCGCAACCTATAAATTTGGGCCGCAGGCACAAATTTATGATTGAAAAATCTTAGATTTTTCAATCTACAGCCTTCCTATCCCTATATCAATAAACTTTATCTATGGTAACATTTTCATAATAATATGTCAAAATGTATTCATAATCCTTTCCCTCCTCTGCAAGGTATCTTGCTCCATACTGGGACATACCGACGCCATGACCGAATCCGCCGCCTTTCAATACATAAGCGATCAGATTTCCATCCTGCTTTACCGCTTCTATTTCAAAAAATCCGCTGGGAACCAGAGTAAGTCCTTCTGAAACACTCATATCCTGCTTTATCAGCATATATCCATCCGCCGTCAAGATGTTCCGGATATAATATTCCCCCTCTATCATGATATGATAACTTCCGCTTGTAATATGCAGACAATCCACCACTTCTCCGGTGAGCCGTTCCTGTATCCGGATATCTTGAACCGCACTCATTCCGCCGATGATCTCTTCCATCTTGCCGCGATCCGTGATCTCCGTCCAACCTTCTCTGGAACTGCCCTCCCCCTTATAGATACTGATATCATTTTTATTCTGCGCCAGAACAGTCAGAAGCCTGCTTTTCAACGCCTCAATGTCAAATTGCTTTGCCTGATAACTCCATCGGTACCACGGCGACTCCTGTTCCAGCGTACCATAATCCCGATACACCAGATAGGAATAATCGCGTCCTGCGCTTCCCCGCCAGATATCCGCTGTCGTGGAATGTCCACAGGAGCATGCGTAATAAAATGCCTCAATGGGCTCTCCCTGATAAGACAGATATTGTCCTGCCGTCTCATCCACCGCCTGTATGGCTGCATCTGAAGTCCCCTGTGTATGATAAACCTGAAAAGCAGTGGTATCGTCTACATCCGCTCCATACTGCTCCATTCTTCCCTGCCTGATCTGCAGCATCGCATACGATCTCGCGCAGACTGCCTGCGCCTTCAATGCCTCCATCGGATAACTCGATGGCATTTCCGAGGGCAGAACATAATAAAGATAACTTTCCAACGGCAGGGTATTGACCAGATAATATCCCTCGCTTTGCTGTCCGCCCGACGCACCGTTTCCCGCCTGCGTAATCACCAGAATCCCCTGATAAGTTTCTCCCGCATCGCCATCCATACTTAACTTCCATTCCGCATCCGTATCCCAACCGCCATTTCTCCAAATTCCGACGATCAAGCCGTCTTCCTCTCCGATAGACGTTCCATTACTTTGCGCATTACCGATATGATCCTGCCTTTCACTTTGTCTTGCAAACAGGCTGGCAATATCCGTCTCCGTAATGGATGTTCCGGCCTCCCCATAATATACTTCCTGTCCATTCTGAATATAATAATCTTCCTCAAAGGACAATGTAAAATCATGGTGCGCATACCCCTGTCCACCGGTCAGAAGAACACGGATCGCCACAGGCGAGGGTTCCGATTCCTGATCAGCTGCGACCGCCTGGTCTTCCGACACCGTCCCCTGCGGATCGCTGACATTATCATTTCTACCAGATTCCTTCATCCGGGACTCCTGCCCACTCTCGCCGTTTTCATTTTGGGATGTCTCATTCCCTGTATTTCCTTCCATCGAAAACACAGCCGCCGTCCGTTCCAGACAACGCTCCACATATTGATCCATGTGCTTTTCTTCAACGGCCGCCTGAAGCTTAACAACTATGACCGCCATCGCAACAATCAATACTATAAATAATTTCCGAAATATCGAATCCCTCATCAGAAAGCTCCTTTAGAATAAAAATGAAAAACGAAAAAGGAGAAACAATTCAGGTTGTTTCTCCCATCCTTATCCTAAGTCCCTTTTCTATTGTCATTTGCATCCCAACTTCCATGTCTGAAAAGTTTTACTTCCAATGTGACATAAAAGTTCTAAACGGTGTACATCATAAATGTTCTTATGTTTCTTCATATTCCTTCGTATCAAATATGTAACCCCTAAAATGCGGTTCCTATTTTTTGACTCCTAGCAAAGCTAGGTGGGCAACCGCAGCCGACACATCTGCCTTCCGCTGACCAAGGCGGCCTGACATCCGCGTGGCGATATAGGAATCCCGTTTAAAGTAATGTAGGCTCAAAAACAATAGGAACCTTCACTGCATTTCAGGTTAATACTATTATATCCGAAGGTCAGTTAAAATACAATTGGAAAATCCTATATAATTATACAAGCATTTTTTACAAAATGTCTAAAGGATCAACACTCATCTTCATCC
>CAMWKA010000027.1 GCA_947174725.1 uncultured Lachnospiraceae bacterium
GGTTTGATCGTATATACAGAAGATAAATATGGGGAAAGAAATGAATATAGCTGCGATGGGAAAAAACGTATCGACGTACCGATGGTTGTTTTAGTCAATGGAGGCAGTGCCAGTGCGTCGGAGATTCTTGCAGGGGCGATCAAAGATTATGGAATCGGGACGCTGCTGGGAACAACAACATATGGCAAAGGTATTGTGCAGCGTTTGATCGCATTGGATGACGGATCGGCGATCAAGCTGACAGTGAGTCATTATTATACGCCGCTGGGTAACGATATTCATAAGATAGGTATTGTGCCGGATATTGAGCTGGAGTTTGATGCCGATGCTTATAAGGAAGATGAAACGGATAATCAGTTGGATCGCGCGATTGAGCTGCTGCAGCGGAAAATACAGTAGAAATGTACTTAAAAAACAAGAAAATACGTGACATTTTATATGGTTAAGAGTATAATATATCCGCGTAAGGTAAGCATTACAAGACGGAGGTTGGATGTTGCAATGAAGCATGATTTTAAGAAGATAGAGCCCAAGTGGCAGAAAAAATGGGAAGAGGCGGGGATATTCCGTGCTGTGGATGGAGATAAGAGCCGGAAGAAGTTTTACGGACTGATCGAGTTTCCGTATCCCAGCGGAGCGGGAATGCATGTAGGTCATATCAAAGCGTATTCCAGTATGGAAGTGCTTGCAAGAAAGAGGCGGATGGAAGGGTATAATGTATTGTTCCCGATTGGGTTTGACGCGTTTGGGCTTCCTACTGAGAATTATGCCATAAAGACGTCTACCCATCCGAGAATCATTACGGATCAGAATATCGCAAGATTTTCCGAGCAGTTAAAGAAGGTTGGATTTTCTTTTGACTGGAGCCGAACTGTAGATACGACGGATGAGGATTTTTATCACTGGACGCAGTGGATCTTCTTAAAAATGTTCGATGCGGGACTGGTATTTCAGGATAAAGCGCTGGTGAATTACTGTCCGTCCTGTAAGGTAGTACTTTCCAATGAAGATAGTCAGGGCGGTAAATGTGATATCTGCCACAGCGATGTTGTACAGCGTTCCAAGACGGTATGGTATCTGAAGATCACGGAGTATGCGGACAAACTGTTAAGTGGTCTGGATACGGTAGATTATCCGGAAAATATCAAGCAGCAGCAGGTCAACTGGATCGGTAAATCCACAGGGGCGTTTGTGGATTTCAAGATTGCAGGTGCAGAGGATCAATTACAGATCTATACGACAAGACCGGATACATTGTTTGGTGTTACCTTTATGGTCATTGCACCGGAACATCCGTTGATCGATCAGTATGCCGCGAAGATCAGAAATATGGACGCTGTAGAGGCGTATCGGCAGGAATGTGTCAAGAAGACGGAATTTGAAAGAACGCAGCTGGTGAAGGAAAAGACAGGCGTAAGGCTGGAAGGCATCGAGGCGGTCAATCCGGTGAATGGCGTGAATATTCCGATCTTTATCGCGGATTATGTCATGATGGGTTATGGTACCGGAGCAATTATGGCTGTGCCGGCACATGATCAGAGAGATTATGATTTTGCGAAAAAGTTCGACATAGATATTATTGAGGTCATCAAAGGCGGTGATATTGACAAAGAAGCCTATACCGGTGACGGAGAGATGATCAATTCCGGTTTTCTGAACGGATATACGAATAAAAAGGACTCTATTGCGCGGATGATCAAGGAACTGACGGAAAAGGGCATCGGCAGTGCCGGTATCCAGTTCAAAATGAAGGACTGGGCATTTAACCGTCAGAGATACTGGGGCGAGCCGATCCCCATCGTACATTGTCCATCCTGCGGTATCGTTCCTGTGCCTTATGAGGAGCTGCCGCTCAGACTGCCCAAGATAGAAAATTTTGCACCGGGTGAGGAAGGGGAATCCCCGCTTGCGAAGATTGATTCTTTTGTCAACTGTAAGTGCCCGAAATGCGGGAAAGACGCAAAGCGCGAGACAGATACCATGCCGCAGTGGGCAGGATCGTCGTGGTATTTTATCCGTTACGTGGATCCGCATAACCATGAGTGCTTTGCGGATCGTGAAAAGATTGATTATTGGATGCCGGTTGACTGGTACAATGGCGGTATGGAGCATGTGACAAGGCATATGATCTATTCCCGTTTCTGGCATCATTTCTTATATGATATTGGAGAGGTGAATACGCCGGAGCCGTATGCAAAGCGTTCTGCACAGGGGTTGATTCTGGGCGCTGATGGTGAGAAGATGAGTAAATCCAGGGGAAATGTTATCGATCCGTTGGAAATCGTAGAAGAATACGGCGCGGATACCCTTCGTACTTATATTCTGTTTATGGGCGATTATGCTGCGGCATCCCCGTGGAATGACAGTTCTGTAAAGGGCTGCAAGCGTTTTCTGGAACGTGTTGCCGTGATGGCGGATATGATTGATGACAGCGAACCTTCCGCGGAACTGGAAAGTAAGTTCCACAAGGCGATCAAGAAGGTGTCTTCTGACATCGAGGAGACGAAGTTCAATACGGCGATCGCTACGCTGATGGCGCTTGTCAATGATGTTTATCAGGCAGGAAAACTGACCAGAGATGAGATGATCATCTTTATCAAACTGCTGAATCCTTTTGCTCCTCATCTTTGTGAAGAAATCTATGAGGCGATGGGCGGAGAAGGATTTTTATCACAACAGGCATGGCCTGCATATGATGAAGAGAAGACAAAAGATGCAGTCATAGAGATTGGCGTTCAGGTCAATGGCAAACTTCGCGGTACGGTAAAGATTGCCGCAGAAGCAACGAAGGAAGAGGCGCTTCAGACTGCCAAGGGGGATGCGAAGGTTGCGGAATTCTTAAGTCAGGGTTCCATCGTAAAGGAAATCTATGTACCGGGAAAGATTGTAAACTTCGTCGTAAAATAAAAGGTTATATCGGGAAAAATACAAGAGCTATAGTCAAAATGTCGATGACGGACTATAGCTCTCTGTTGTAAAGAGATATTTGAAGCTGGTTTACATAACTCTTCATCTGCGCATCTATGTTCCAAAAATATCATAAATGAAATCATTTTTGGAATATAGATGCGCAGACTTTGAGTTACTTGATCGTGGTTTACATAACTCTTTATCTGCGCATCTATGTCCCAAAAACATCATAAATGAAATTATTTTTGGGACATAGATGTGAAGATTTCGAGTTATGTAAACCCTAATGACACATAGATGTACAAATAGTTTTATTGGTCAATTGTTCTGATATGGAGAAAGAATGAATGGAAATAATAGTTGACGGCTATAAAATCAATTATAAGATCACCGGAGAAGGAGAAGAAACGGTAGTCATTTTGCAGGGTTGGGGTACGGAGTTTTCGGTATATGATTCGGTTGCAGCCTGTATCAGCAGTCAATACCGCGTCCTGCAGTTTGATCTTCCGGGATTTGGCGCAAGTGAGGAACCCAGGGAAGCATGGGACGTGGATGCGTATGCGGACTTTTTTCTGAAACTGATGGATGCGCTGAAGATCAAAAAAGCGGTCCTTCTTGGACACTCTTATGGCGGCAGGGTGATTATTAAGCTTGCTTCAAGGGAAGCTCTTCCGTTGGAGATCAGCAGGATCGTTCTGGTGGACAGCGCCGGTATCCTGCCCAAAAGAACGTGGCGGCAGAAAATGAAAATCAGGCGTTATAAGGTGTTAAAAAAAATCGTTAATCTGAAACTGATCTATAAGATCTGCCCGGAACTGATCGACGAATGGAAAAACAGGCAGGGCTCCGAGGATTATCGGAACGCAACGCCTATGATGCGTCAGTGCATGGTAAAGGCTGTCAACGAAGACCTGACAGTTCTGCTTCCCAAGATCAGGCAGGAGACGCTTTTGATCTGGGGAGATATGGATACCGCAACACCGCTCGCAGATGCAAAGCTGATGGAAGAACGGATTCCGGATGCAGGGTTGGCAGTCATTCCGGGGACGGGGCATTTCTGTTTTTTAGAGAAGCCGGGGCAGTTCGCGGGGATCATGAGATCCTATTTTAATATCAGATAAGCACTATTAGGTAATTGTGAAACATCTGAGTAAGCACTATGTTTTGAGGAGGAACTAGATTTGCTTCAATCGGTAGAAGTAATCATAAGCGTTATATTGGCAATCCCTGTTTTTTATCTGGTGATGCGCTATAATCTCCATATGTTTCAGCTAAACGGCTATAAGAACAACGAGCAGAGGTCATGGATCAGAAAAAATATGCGGAAACAGCTGCTGCTTATTTTTTCAGGCGTTGCAGGGGTTTTCCTGATGATATTCCCGGTAGACTGGTTGAAGATTGCTCTTTGCGTTTATTGGCTGATCGTCATCAGGTATTATAGCTATTTAAAGAAAAACAATGCGAAAAAAAAGCTGGTATTTACGAAAAGGGTGCAGAGACTGATCATTACGGATCTGATAATCAATCTCATCATCATTGCAGCGGTCTTTTATTTTCTGGGATATTATTATCTGCCGGGAGCTATGGGGATTCTGATCCCGTTGCAGGCGGTTCTTCTGATTCCAGTCAATGTGATCAACCGCCCGATAGAGAAAGCGGTCAACCGGTATTTTATCAATGACGCAAAGAAGAAACTGAAACAGGTGTCCGGGCTTACGGTGGTCGGTGTGACAGGAAGCTATGGAAAGACCAGTGTGAAATTTTATCTGCAGGCATTGCTGCAGGAGCGTTTTCATGTGCTTGTGACGCCCGAAAGTTACAATACGCCCATGGGAGTGGTAAAGACGATCCGGGAGTCGCTGCAGCCGATGCATGAAATCTTTGTATGTGAAATGGGTGCAAGGTATGTGGGAGACATCAAGGAAATCTGTGAGATCGTTCATCCGGCGCATGGCGTGATCACTTCCATCGGACCACAACATCTGGAGACATTTGGCGGGATGGAGCAGATCGTTGATACGAAATTTGAATTGGCGGATGCGCTGCCCGAGGGCGGGTTTTTATTCCTGAATGGCGATAATGAGCGGATCGTGGAAAGAAGCAAGTGTTATCATAAGGTAGATCGAAAGATCATATTTTATAGAAACCAGGCTGCCGGGGAAGGCTATCAGGCGGGGAATCTTCATCTGTCGCAGCTGGGTACGGAATTTGATGTGACTGCGCCGGATGGAGAAACCGAGACCTTTCAGACCAGACTTGTGGGAGAGCATAACGTCATCAACATCATCGGTGCGATCGCGGTAGCACATACTCTTGGAATCCCTTTGCGGGAATTAAAAGTCCCGGTCAGACGTTTACAGCCGATTCCGCATAGGATGCAGATGTTAGAACAGGGCAATGTGACAATCGTGGATGATGCCTACAACTCTAATCCTGTCGGATCCAAAGCAGCAGTAGAGACTCTTGCCATGTTTGACGGAATCAGGATATTGATTACGCCGGGAATGGTGGAACTTGGGAAGGAAGAAGATTCTTATAATTATAAATTCGGCACTTATGCGGCAAAGTGCTGCGACTATATCCTTCTGGTCGGGAGGGAACATGTACGCCCGATCCAAAAGGGCGCTGTGGAGAGCGGCTTTGATGAGAAGAGGTGCCTTATGTATGACAATCTAAAGGACGCGCTTGCTTATGCATATAGCATAAAAGGCGATGGGCATAAGTATATTCTGTTGGAGAACGATTTGCCGGATAATTATTGATTTTGTGAAAGAGTTAAGTACGGCTTACATAACTCTTTGTTTGAAAATAGTTGTTCCAAAAACATCATAAATGAAATCATTTTTGGAACAACTATTTTCAAACTTTGAGTTATGTAAACCTCTTAGATGGAATTGTGGAACGAAAAATAATGAGGAATTTGCAGAAAGGCGGAAAAGGATCATGAAGACAAGAGTAGCAGTCATGTTTGGCGGAAAGAGTGTGGAGCATGAGGTATCTATCATTTCCGGTATTCAGGCGATTTTAAACATGGATCGGGAAAAGTATGAGATTATACCGGTCTATATTGATAAAACAAATGAGATGTTCATAGGTGAAGGAATTGGTAAGATCGAATCTTATCAAGATATCAAGAAGCTGCTGGCTGAGTCCCAGAGAGTGATTCTGGTTAAGGAGGGCAGCGCGGCCCGCCTGATCCCGTATCCCCAAAAACGTTTTGGAGGTAAAAAACCGATAGAAATTGACGTTGTATTTCCCATCGTGCATGGAACCAATGTGGAGGACGGTACGCTTCAGGGATATTTAAAAACCATCGGTATTCCCTTTGTTGGTTGTGATGTGACTGCATCTGCTGTCGGTATGGATAAATACGTGACAAAGATGATCCTAAAGGATCATGATGTGCCGGTACTTGACTGCAAGTGCTTTACCACTTCTGATTATGCTGATGTGGATGGGATCGTAAAACAGACGGAGGAATGCATCGGTTATCCCGCCATCGTGAAGCCGTTGAACTTAGGATCCAGCGTGGGAATCAGCGTGGCAAATGACCGTGTGGAGCTGATCCGTTCCATTGACGGTGCGTTTACCTATGCGAGAAAAATACTGATAGAACATGCGATCAGCAGTCTAAGGGAGATCAACTGCTCCGTGCTTGGCGATGAAAATGACGCTACAGCTTCAGAATGTGAGGAACCGTTACATTCCAAGGAGATCCTCAGTTATGAGGATAAGTACATGAGCAATTCCAAGAATGGTGCGTCTAAAGGGATGGCGGGCGTGTCCAGAAAGATTCCTGCGGAGTTATCTGCAGAGAAGAGGGAAGAAATCAGGAATATGGCGGTAAAATCTTTTAAAGCGTTAGGATGCAACGGGGTAGCAAGGATTGATTTTATGATCGACGAAGAAACCGACCGTCTTTATTTTAATGAGATCAATACGATCCCTGGTTCGCTGGCATTTTATCTTTGGGAGCCGGTGGGCGTCTCTTATAAAGAATTGCTGGACCGGATGATCCAGCTTGCCATGAAACGCAGACGCGAGGAGGATGCGTTGACCTTTTCTTTTGATACGAATATCTTAAATCAGAATTCCCTGTCAGGATTGAAGGGCGGAAAGCTGTGAACAAAAATGAAAGAACGAAAGATGAGAAATTCTTTTTTGCTGCTTTTGACGGCGTTGATCTGGGGTGTTGCATTTGTTGCCCAGAGTGCCGGAGGGGATGCGGTAGGACCATATACATTTAATTGCGTCAGGATGATCTTAGGAGGTATTTCACTGCTTCCGGTAATCTTTATTATGGATCATGTGAAACCGTCTGCGCGCAGGCCGGTGACAAGGGAGCAGAGGAAGGAGCTTCTGCTGGGCGGCGTCAGCTGTGGCGCGATCCTCTTTGTTGCCAGCAGTTTTCAGCAGATGGGGATCTTTCTGGGTACGCCTGCCGGAAAAGCGGGATTTCTTACTGCCTGTTATATCCTGCTGGTTCCGATCATCGGTCTTTTCTTTCGTAAAAAGTGCGGATGGAATATCTGGGCAGGAGTGGTACTGGCGGTTCTGGCACTTTATCTTCTTTGCATGAACGGCCCTTTTTTACTACAGTTATCAGATGGACTGGTGCTGCTGTGTGCGTTGTGTTTTTCATTCCATATCATCGTGGTGGATCATTTTGCACCGAAAGTAGATGGCGTAAGAATGTCCTGTATCCAGTTCTTTACCTGCGGCATCTTAGGAATCTTGCCGACGGTTTTGCTGGAAATGGGACATACACAGGAAAGTGTAAGGCTTTGGCTGTCAGGATTTGCCGCGTGGGACGCATGGATCACGATCCTTTATGCTGCAGTTCTTTCCTGTGGCGTGGCATATACCCTGCAGATCATAGGGCAGGAAGGGCTGCATCCGACAGTGGCTTCTCTCCTGATGAGTCTGGAATCCGTATTTTCCGTGATTGCGGGATGGGTCATTCTGAAGGAAGGTATGACCCCGAGAGAACTGACAGGATGTATGATCATGTTTGTTTCTATATGTCTGGCACAGATGGAGGTTGACAGAAAGTGGCAGGAGAAATAGCTTGCATCCTATGGGGGTTATGAAGTAGAATATAAATACATATCTGTAAACTGGTTGTGAAGAACTATGAAAGATGGAAGATTTCACAATGGATGTGTTAATACGCAGGAGGAATCATTGCCAATGCGTAAGAAGAAAGAGAGGAAGGTACATATTATGAAGAAAACTTCAAGAGCAACGCGCTTTACCCGGGTGCTGGCATTGCTTCTAATTATCGTGCTGATGTTCCCGATGTTTTCCCTAAAGTCAGATGCTGCTGTTAATGCAAGCCAGGCGGGAGCTGTCGGAATCGATGTGTCGAAATATCAGGGTAATATTGACTGGAATGCGGTGCGGGCAAGCGGTATAACGTTTGCGTTTATTAAGGCATACAGCTCTTATAGCGGGATTGATCCTTATTTTGACAAAAATATCAGAGGAGCCAATGCAGCTGGCATCCGTACCGGCGTTTATGTATATTCTTATGCAACCACGCCGGAGGCGGCAGCAGCGGAAGCAGCGGCGGTGATTACTTTGCTGCAGAATTATACGGTAAGTTTCCCGGTGGTGATCGATATCGAGGATTCCTGCCAAAAGCCGCTTTCTCCGGAAATGCTGGCAGCGATTGCCAATGTATTCTGTGCAACGGTAGAGAATGCGGGATATTATCCAATGGTATATTCCAATACCAACTGGTTTACGAACAAGATCGGTCCGGTTGGTTATGATAAATGGGTAGCACAGTATGCATCCGCATGCGCTTATGCACAGACCCCTGCGTTCTGGCAGTATACATCGAAGGGAAGCGTACCGGGGATTGCCGGTAATGTGGATATGGATTATCAGTATAAGGATTTTTCATTCCTGATCCCTTATGGATTTTCACAGCGTGGGGATAACGTTTATTTCTATAATAATTACCGCTGGCAGAGAGGCTGGATCGACTATAACGGCGCGAAATATTTCTGCAATGAGCAGGGGCACAGGTTGACAGGCTGGCAGAATCTGGGAGGTCCTGTTTACTATTTTGGGGAAGACGGCGCTATGCGGACAGGATTCCAGCAGATCAATAACCATACCTATTATTTTGGGGAGGACGGCGTGACCCGTACCGGATTGGTTGCGATCAATGGAGAACAGTATCTCTTTGGCGCAGATGGTATCATGTTTACCGGCTGGTGCCCTGCAGGAGAGGGAATGACATATTACTTTGCAGCGGACGGTCATATGCATCACGGCTGGTATGCGGAGGATGGTCAGACCTATTACTTTGATGAGAACGGTCTGATGACGATTGGCTTTAAGAAGATCGACGGCAATACTTACTTCTTCAATGCGGAAGGAAAGAGACAGTCCGGCTGGGTTGCTATGGAAGGCATGAAATTTTATATGAGCCCGGAGGGCGTTATGCAGTATGGCTGGCTGACGCTGCCGGAGGGTGTATATTATCTGAATAAGGAAAACGGCGTAATGCAGCTTGGCTGGATGACACTGGATAAGAATACTTATTGTTTTGATCCTGCCACAGGAAAGATGATGACGGGACTGGTTACGGTAGGCGCGGAGCAGTTCTACTTCAATACTGAGAACGGCGTCCGTATGACCGGAATGTTGCAGATCGGCGCTGACAGATATTATTTCAATCCTGAAACCGGCGCTATGCATCGCGGGCTGCTGACGAAAGATGGCAATACATGGTATTTTGATCCGGCTACCGGTAAGATGCAGGCAGGCTGGGTGAAGATCGGAGAGAGCCAGTTCTATTTTGAACCGGTGACGGGAGCCTTGTTTAAAGGCATGTTAAATGACGGCGTTGGTATAAAATATTGTTCACCTGAGGACGGACATCTGATGACAGGATTTGTGACGATAGACGGGCAGATGTATTACTTTGATCCTGCGACGGAATATATGCTTGCCAATACGGTGATTGAAGCGGCAGGAGGAGTATTTGCAATCAATGAAGTAGGAATCGTAACGCAGGTGCAGTAAAATCAAAATAAATATAGTATTGTGGTAAAGCGAAAATATGCGTTGCTGTCTGTTCTTAGGCGAATGACGGCGGCGCATATTTTTTGGTTTGATATGGCAATAGATGGAAATACTGAAAGTAAGAGGATGTGTCTTTATTTGGTAATTAGGAGGATTCTATGAGTTTATCAGTAGTTCTGGAAGAAAATATTGCGGTATTGAAACAAAAACTTCCTATCGGTAAAAGTTTTGATATTGTGACAAGGGAAATGACGCTATGCGGAGTGGATGCATACTGGGTCGGCATCAATGGTATGTGTAAGACAGATACTCTGCAGAAGCTATTCGGCTATCTGCAAAACCCTGCATATCTGTCAATACAGTCGGAATTTTCCAGTAAAGAGGGAGAACTGCTTGAAAATATCCAAAAATTTGCAGCGTCTAAGATCGGATACGTTCAGACGGAGCTGTGTGATGATTGGGATACCATATGTAAAAATATTGTCAGCGGTCCGACGGCGCTTTTTTTGAATGGATGCGCCCAGGCGGTGATTCTGGATGTACGTACTTATCCTGCCAGAGGGATCGAGGAACCGGATGTGGAGAAGGTGACAAGGGGCTCCAGAGACGGATTTGTGGAAACGATGCTGTTTAACACAAACCTGATCAGACGACGGATCAGAAGCAATCATCTGACGTTTGAGATCATGAGTGTAGGGACGGATTCCAAGACGGATGTGGCGCTTGCCTATGTCGGCGGCCTGGTGGAGAAGGAGCTTTTAGACAAAGTGAAGGAAACGATAGGTAACCTCAAAGTATCTTCCCTCACGATGGGTACGAAAAGTCTTGAAGAACTCCTGTTAAGGAAGCACTGGTATCATCCGCTGCCCGTGGTTCAAGTGACGGAACGGCCGGATGTGGCATGCAGCTATCTGATGGAAGGACACATGATCATCATTGTGGACAATACGCCGTCTGTCATCATCCTGCCTACGACCATATTCCAGTTTACACAAAATGTGGAGGATTATTACAAAAGCCCGCTGGTGGGTAATTATCTGAGGTGGATGCGGTTTGCCTGCGTATGGATCAGTCTTTTGCTTCTTCCGGTATTTATGCTGATCGCAGGATATTATCCGGAGCTGGCAGATCAGATCAAGCTGATGGAGACAGAACCGCTGACGAAGGAAAGACTGTTTTTCTATGTACTTGCAGTGGATTTCGGTCTGGATCTGTTCCGGTATTCGTCGGCTCATTCTACCAGCCGCTTTTCCGGCGCCATGTCCATCGTGGGCGGCCTGATCATCGGAGATATTGCAGTACAGCTGAACTGGGCTTCCGTGGAAGTAATATTTTACGCAGCGTTGACTTTGCTGGCTACGATGTCCCTGCCGAGTATCGAGTTCGGAGAAGGTTTACGGATCTACAGACTCGTATTGATCCTGACAACAGGATTTTTCGGACCTGTTGGTTTCTGGATCGGTCTTGCACTAGTCCTGCTGTCAACCGTGACGACGCCTACCTTCAGCCATAAGAGCTATCTGTGGCCATTGGCACCGTTTAACTGGAAGGCATTAAAAACCCTGCTCTGGAGATGCCCGACATTCAAGGCACAACCAAGCAGGGTATGGGACCGGACGGAGAAAAAACGCGCGTAGTATGATTCCTGCATATTGATCTTGGTTTTGCAGATATTTATATTTTGCATTGGAACATGATATGATATAATATACGCGAAGGCAATGAGCGGTGCGTGAACGAGTGAAAATGTATGCCGTCGGAAGCTTGCTTACGAGCGGCATATAATTTCATGAGTAAGCATAAGGCGAAACCCGCGAGCGAGATGGAGC
>CAMWKA010000028.1 GCA_947174725.1 uncultured Lachnospiraceae bacterium
GGATTGGTTCGGCAAATAATAAAATAAGGTATTGCTATTATAGATATTATGTGTTATAGTTTCACTTACACATCTTAACATTTTACATATGATATCAAATGATGCTGTATATCAAATCGGAAAATCTGCTTATGACGTAACCCTCTGGATTATTTTTTATTAAGGAGGATGAAAGTCATGAGAACATCAAAACGAAAAATTTATCAAACATTATTTGCGCTATTTCTTATTGTGCTACAGTGTACTATGTCCGTTCATGCGGAGGGGTTAGCACTGCCTGAGCGGTCTGTTCCCGCAGTGGGCCTTGTGCAGTCGGGGGAGTCCGTTTCTGCGACATTGTATCATGAGCATACGCAGAATGCCTGTTGGGAGCAAAAGTGGGTTCCGTGCGGCGGCAGCTGGCGTACTGCTTTTGAAGCTTCTGTGGGAGCTACAGTATTTTATTGTACCAATAATACGAGCAAAGAAATTAGGAATGGCGTAGTGCTGTCGAGTATACATACCGGATGGTTGTGTGACGAGCACACGGGCATACATGACGGTGAGTATGTCACCAGCTTAACATGCACCCAATCCGTTGTGGGTACATTTACGGTTACAAAGGTATTAACGGAGACGAAAGAATTGGTTGCGAGCGTTTCCCGTCAGGGAACTGGATTGTCCGATGTATCGATTTGCTGGAAGTACCCTGATCAGAGTGTGATTGAAGGGGAGCGGGTGACGATATCGCAGAATGGGATATACCGTGCTACACTTAACTGGAAAGATGCCAAAACAGGAGTTAATCACACGACAACGATTGATTATGTGGAAATTTCTAATCCGATTATGCTGGTCTTTCAGAGTGGTGACGAGGTGGTTGACGAGATAGAAGTTGCCTATGGTGATCCTTTGCCGGACATTGAGATCCCTGTATGGAAAGGTCATGATTTCAAGGGTTATTATGTGGGTATTGTGGACGATGAGAAAACCGCAGATGCCAAGGCATGGTACGATGAGGAGGGCAATCCCGACAAATCGATAACGCTTACGGAAAGCGCGTTGAAAGAGACGCTTACTGCGAAATGGGAAGCCACTTCCTATCATGTTTATTATGGCAGAGACAAGGATGGAGACGGAATAGGGGATTTTGAACTTGAGGTAACTTATGATGAAGAATATGGACCGATTGCAATTAATGTGGAACATAAGGACGGTTATATATTTGACGGTTATTATCTGGGTGATGAACAGGTTTTTGATGCGGATGGCAATGCCACGGGTGTCTGGCGTTGGGATGTAGAAGGAGAGATTATATTAGAAGCAGGTTACCATAAGAAACCGGAATCCTCATCCAATCAAGGAAACCAAGGAGTTCATGAAGACGGGGAGAAAGTGGACGGTGAAGTTGTACCGACAATACCTGATCATATATCAGACAGTTCCGGTTCGGATAATAACATATCAAATAATAGTATATCAGGTAATGATATATCGGGCAACGATTTCTCCGACGATCCATTTGATTCCGGACGGGAGAACGCTGGCAGCGGTACAGATAGAGGCAGCCATGGCGGAAATCATGATATGAGTCATGAAGAATATGAAGATGCTGAAGACGGGGATAGGAAACCGTTTGATGTCAGGATATCTGCGCAATATGATAGCAGCGCATTTGATGCGGATGCAGATGAAAGCATTGTGACGCAGGAGGCGGTTTCCCATCAATTATCAGAAAATCTGGCGACAAAAGGAACGATGGAGGCTGGGATGCTTTGGAACAGTTCCACGGCTGTCAAAGCTATTGAAGTAACCGGTATTACGGCAGGTACCTTGGGTCTGGCATATTTAATTGTCTGGATGATCATAACCAAAGCTTCTCTTGCGGAATTCTATTCTGTCTGTGCTGACGGAAGTAGGCGCCGTTTGGGGGCAGTATTGATTCTGCATGGTGAAAACGCATTCCATATCCATATCAAAGAACAGATGCTGGAGAAAGGAGAAACCGGAAAGTATCAGATATTATTTAGAAAACAGTTTGCCGTTAAATATGCTAATCAGGATGTGATTATTCACTGTCGGGAAAAAGAGGTTTCGGAAGTGATCAGACCGGAGATTGGTTTCTATATAGAATAGGCTTGCGGAGTAGAAGGAAAAAATGTAAAATGTATGCGTAGAGGATAGATTGAAAAATAAGATCAATATCTTATTTTTCAATCTATCGCAGATGAGAAACCACATGTGCGGACTTCTCATTCAGATTTAAGATTCCGCGAAGGGGAATGGTGGAGGCAGAATATGATCCATATTTTTCGATTGGAAAGATCTACAAAGGATATTACGGAATACATTATCAAACGCCTTGCTATTGTTTGTGAAGATATCAATGCCAAAGACGCGGAAAGTGTAGCTTACCTTACTATCCTGTATCAGCGTGTTCTGGAGGATCGTCGTATTGCTTCCGAAGAACGCAGTCTGATGCATATATTGGATAAAATGGAAGAGGATTTGATGTATGACCGACGAATCTTTGCGGCGCGGGCGGAGTTTGTTTTGGATTTTCTGGAGGCCGATCTGCTTAGGTGCGCATTGCTGAGCTGTAACAATGAAACAGAGGTGATAACTTTAGGTCGGGTACGCTGGCTGAAAAAAACATATTTTTCAGGTGAGAAGGAAGAGAAGTCAGCAGAAAGACTGACGCCTGGAACATTAAAGCAGTATTTAGATCAGTATGTGATCGGACAGGAGGCTGCAAAAAAAGCGGTGTCGGTGGCGGTATACCGTCATGATAAGATGGTAAAACATCCAGGAGAAAAATTCGCCGCCAATGTGGTATTGCTGATTGGACCAAGCGGCTGTGGTAAAACGGAAATCATGAGGAGGATCCAGGAGGTTACGAAGTATCCGGTTGTCTGTACGGATGTTTCTTCTCTGGGGGCATCACAGTATCGGGGGAGACATAAAGAGGATCTACTGATTTCGTTATGGGAAAAAGCAGGCAGAAAAAAGGCGGAGGCAGAACATGGTATTATATTTATGGATGAATTTGATAAAGTTCTTCGGCCCGTATTTTCTGAGAGGGGCGTTAATGTTCATGATGACGTTCAGTCCCAGCTGCTTACTATGTTAGAGGGCAGCGACGTGGAATTGAAAGTCAACGGCAGAGTCTTTACAATGAATACTTCCCATATCTTATTTATATTGGCAGGCGCGTTTCAGGGCATTGAGGAATGTGTCCGCGAGAGTAAGGTGAAAGAGGAGAAGCAGTCAGGCTTTATTGGATTTAGCAATCCTTTGATGAGTGAGATCGATGTAGGTTTCAGCAAAGATAATATTACACATGAAGTATTGATGAAATATGGCATGAAACGGGAGTTGGCGGGAAGGATCAGTGAGATTGCCGTATTAAATCCCCTGAAAAAAGAGGATATGATCAGGATATTGACGGTTCCTAAGGATAATCTGATTGAGAGGTATGCCAGAGAAATCAAGCTTGCGTGTGGAGCAGAATTGATATTTACTGAGGAAGCGTTGGAAAAAATAGCGGATATGGCGCTTGCAGAGGAGACAGGAGCACGGGCGCTGCATCAGATCGTGAGGCGGTCTGTCAGACAATGTTTGTTTGAAGCGCCCGGTTCAAAAGGGATCAGCAGGATCACAATCACAGAAGAAGTTGTATTGGGAGAAAAAAGTCCGGTTCTTTATACGGAGAAAGATAGTGCGGACTGGAATGTAGGAGAGTGGGATGAGGAGGCTTTTTGAAAAGTGTAATGATAAGACATATGATCTGTATCTGAAAAGATCCATGGTGTTATACCAGAAGCAAAACCAACCGTTTACCAATAATATGGTGATCTATGCCTATCTGTCTGTTGTGATCCATTATATATTTGTATCGCGGGATAAAGATGAACAGGTATTGGAAAGCGTGATGAAGCTCTTGGGTGCTTCCTACAAAGAGGGAGACGGACAGGCACCTTTCTGGACGATATTAAATCGGGAAGCCGAGGAATACACGGATGATCTGCTGTTGGTAAATGGTACCAGACTGGAAAAGGTTGTCTCTAATGAGGATATTGATGAATGTTTCGATTTTTTGGAATGGGCGGTGGGACAGGAGCCTGATGAGGAAAAAAGATATCTGGAGCTTGGGGAGATAGCAGTCAATAAGATCCAGTTTTTTAAGGACGGACGTAAGAGACTGGAAATGAGACGGAGGGAAGCAAGAGGCGAAAAAGAGAACGATCCCCGCTTCATCAAAAAATGTCAAAGTTTTTTGCAGGAATATACACCGGATCGGATCAAAGCGTATCTTGACCGTTATGTGATCGGACAGGACGCTGCGAAGATCAGTATCAGTGCAGCGGTTTATAATCATTATCAAAGGATCCTTCATCCGGAAGAAGATCTGGTGAAGTCCAATATTATACTGATTGGACCTACCGGCTGTGGTAAGACGGAACTGATCCGCAGGATAGAGGAACTGGTTAACGTTCCTGTGGTGATCTCCGATTTCAGTGGTATCGTTGCGACCCCATGGAAAGGGAGAAATAAGGAGGAAGCGCTGCTGAATCTATATCTGAAAGCAGATAAGCAGTTAGAAACGGCGGAGCATGGAATTGTTTTTTTTGATGAGTTTGATAAAATGATACCGGTCAGAAATAGTGGGATGGGACTGGATATCAATCAGGAACTTCAGGGACAGATGCTTGGGATGATGGAAGGTACGATGATCGATGTTCCATATATGAATGGTTCCGGAAATGACGCAGTGATCCGGATGAATACCAGAGATATCTTATTTATCTGTGCCGGCGCGTTCGAGGGACTGGAAAAGATCGTCAAAAAAGATCTTCAGAAGGAAGGAAGTCTGGGATTTCACAGCAGCCTGCTTGACCAGTCGGAAATTGAGGTCAGCGAGGACAATATTAAAGTGAAACATCTGATGGAGTATGGGATGAAACCGGAGCTTGCCGGACGTCTGGGGGCGGTCTCGGTATTGCATGGACTGGATAGGGAAATGATGAAAAAGGTTTTGACGGAACCGGAGGACAGCATCATTGCCAGATACCAGAGGGAATTTGATCATGAGAATATCCGGCTGGAATTTACGGAGGAAGCCATCGATGTTATTGTTGATAAAGTTTCTAAATTAAGTATCGGGGCCAGAGGATTAAATGCCGTCATTCATGAGATTTTAGAAGATGCGTTGTTTGAAGTTCCCGGTATGGATGGTGTCAGACAGGTAACGATCACCGGTGCCGCAGCGGCGCTGGAGGAAGCGCCGGAGTATACAATAGAGAGGTAGAGGCAAAAGATGGGAAAATTACAAAAAGCAGTGCTGATCAGGACCGTCGTTCCGATCATGCTGATGGGTATCGTTATTGCGCTCTTTGCAAGCAACCGTTATGAAAAGATGCTGTATGAACAGATGAAACCGATGTTAAGTATGACAGCGTCTTCTGTGATGGCAGTTTATGACGAACTGTATGAAGGGGATTATGTGCTGAAAGGAGACGGGCAGTTTTCTCTATATAAGGGAGAGCAGGAACTGACCGGCGATTTTGAGATCATTGACAGGATCTCTGCGGAAGCGGGTGTGGAGATTACTCTATTTTATAAGGATGCAAGGATCCTGACGACGTTAAAGGATGCAGAAGGCGAGCGGTATGTAGCTACGGGAGTAAATAGCGTTATTTATCGCGCGATAGAAAGAGACCCCCAAGTCCAATATTATAATGTAGAGATCGATGGTGTGGAATATTATGCCTGTTATGTGCCGATGATGCATTCTGATGGCACTCTGGTCGGTATGATAGGGGTGGCAAGGCAGTCGGATCAGATTTCAGAGGTGGTACTGAAGACATTGGAACCTATCTGGCTGATCATATTGTTTTGTATGGTTTTGGCAGGATATATCAGCGTTAATTATACGAAGGGACTGGTAGACGGGATCCAGCATATCCGCGATTTTCTGCAGCGTATGACGCGGGGCGATCTAAATTATATGATGAATAGCAGGATCTTAAAGAGAGAAGATGAGATCGGTGACGCCGGAAGATCCGTGGTTGCAATGCAGAAGGCAGTCCGTATTCTGGTAGAGCGGGATCCGCTGACCACATTATATAACAGACGGTATGGTACGGTAAAATTAAAAAAGATCCAGGCGCAGGCCGCACGATGCGGTCTGTCTTATGCAGTTGCGATGGGGGATATTGATTATTTTAAAAAGGTCAATGATACCTTCGGACATGAGGTTGGAGATTCCGTGCTGATACGAGTGGCGGAGCAGCTAAAAAGGGCGGTTGTGGGCAAGGGCTTTGCCTGCCGCTGGGGCGGTGAGGAGTTTCTGATCGTACTGGAAGGACTTGACCGGAAAGAGGCGATGGAAACGCTGACCCAGATGCTCCAGAATATCCGAAGTATTGGGATTCCCTGTCAGGGACAGGAGATCAGGGTGACGATGACTATGGGGCTTGTTGATGGGTGCTTATCAGATGATCATGAAGAACTGATCCGTATGGCGGATGACAGGCTGTATTATGGAAAGGAACATGGAAGAAACCGGATCGTTACCAATATGGACGAAGATGCAGGGTCATTTGACATGTATGATATGGAAAATATCAAGGAGATGCTTTCGCAGACGGAGTATGAACTATCAGAAATGTCAAAGGATCTGTATCAGTTCGGAACGGAAGATGTTGCAGAGGCTTTGGAATTGCAGCTGATGGACGGGGAGAAAGAAGAAAAAGATCCAATGGAACTGAACCGGATGGTAGAAGAGATCGTCCGTAATATGGCAGAAAAATTCTTCAGAGAAATTGAGGAAGACGAAGAAGACGGCGCATCGGAATCGGAGGAGACGATGCATGAGGAAGCGAAGGACAAGTCTGGGGAGGAAACCGATTAAGACAGGGCGGTTACAATTCCCAGAACTTTAGAAGGCGGATAAAGGCTGCTATAAGTATTAAAAAACTTTAGAAACGAGCGGGTAGGAAAATGGAACAGGATCAGAACCTATTACAGGAAGAAACGAAAGAAAATAAAATGGGTACTATGCCGATACCAAGATTATTAACAGGTATGGCATTGCCTATGGTCATATCGATGATGGTACAGGCATGCTATAATATTGTAGATAGTATTTTTGTGGCAAAGATCAAGGATGATGTTATTGTCAGCGGTTCTGCGGGAACAGCGGCATTGAATGCGGTGGGTATGGCATTTCCGGTACAGATGCTGCTGATTGCATTCGGAACGGGAACCTGCGTCGGTGTGAATGCGGTACTTTCCAAGGCACTTGGAGAAAAAGACCAGAAGACGGCAGATCAGGCGGCGAATAACGGAGTTTTTCTTGCGGTTTGTAATTTCCTACTGTTTCTGATTTTTGGGGTATTTTTTTCGGGGCTTATAATTCGTATGCAGGGAGGGGAAGGACTGACGCTGACTTATGGCACCCAGTATCTGACGATTGTCTGCGCCTGTTCTTTTGGCGTATATACTCAGTTGATTTTTGAACGGTTGCTGCAGGCTACGGGAAGGACGATTTACAGTATGATTACTCAGTTGACAGGCGCGGTGATCAATATTGTGCTGGATCCGATCTTTATTTTTGGTCTGTTTGGCATGCCGGAGATGAAGGTAGCCGGAGCGGCACTGGCGACAGTGATCGGACAGATCTGTGCAGCGATTCTGGCTGTCATATTAAATGCAAAGAAGAATACGGATGTTCATGTGAACCTTAGAAGTTTTCGACCAAATTTAAAGATGATAGCAAGGGTTTATCAGGTGGGATTTCCTTCTATCGTCATGCAGGCGATTGGTTCTGTCATGACATCCACCATGAACCGTATCCTGTCAGGACTGAATTCGGATTCCGTTGCGGTATTTACCGTATATTTTAAGCTGCAGAGTTTATTCTTTATGCCTGTGTTTGGCATCAATAACGGCATGGTGCCGATCCTCGCATATAATTATGGAGCAAGAAAGCGTAAAAGAATGGTGCAGACGATCAAGCTCAGTATGGTATATGCGTCCCTGTTTATGTTGGTGGGATTTGGGTTGTTTGAATTATTTCCGGAGACACTTCTTCGCATCTTTGATACGGGGGATCCTAGCTTGATCATCCTCGGCGTTCCTGCGCTTCGGACCATTGGATTTCATTTCCTGGCAGCATGGTTTTGCATCATCAGTGGAACGGTATTTCAGGCACTGGGCAATGGCGTTTATAGTCTGCTTGTTTCCGTTGCAAGGCAGCTGGTAGTTTTGATTCCCGTGGCGTATGTCCTGTCAAGGATCGGGGGATTGGATCTGATCTGGTGGGCATTTCCGATTGCCGAGGTAATGTCGCTTGGCGTATCGGCTTATTTGCTGTTTCGTATCTACCGTAAAATTATCAGACCGATTCCGGCATAGGACAGGACTTTTGGCGGATCAAGGATAAACCATAATTGACATTTGACGTAACCTTTGGTAAGATACAGTGAGTGCCGGATGGCACGATATCAGCGGGTGTGGTGGAATTGGCAGACACGCCAGATTTAGGTTCTGGTGGGCGACCGTGCAGGTTCAAGTCCTGTCACCCGCACTATTCATAGTAAAATCAATGCTTTGGAGCGTTTTGCCTGAAAGGGGAAGACGCTCTTTTGCTATATTGGACGTCATTTTTGATATCCGTTTTGTGATTTAAATTTAAAATTATTTATGATATTATTAAATGGAAATGTTATTTTACATTCAGCTTATAATAGATAACAATACAGATTTACGAGTTGTCGGAGGAACGAGCAGATGGTATTAAGTACAGAAAGATTAACGCTTCGCAGATGGAAAGAAGAGGATGCGGGCAGTTTATATGAATACGCAAAAGATCCGGAGGTTGGACCGATCGCCGGATGGCCTCCTCACAATAATATAGAGGAAAGTTTAGATGTTATCAAGAATGTATTTAATGGCGCTGAGTGCTATGCAATATGTGAAAAGGGCAGTGATAAGGCAATTGGCGCAGTGGAACTTAAATTAAACGGTCATACGGATATGACAGAACGGGACGATGAGTGTGAACTTGGTTACTGGCTGGGAAAACCATTTTGGGGAAGGGGCTATATGCCGGAAGCTGTAAGGGAACTGATCAGACGCGGATTTGAAGATCTTGGAATGACAACCATCTGGTGCGGTTATTATGACGGAAACCAGAAGTCAAAGAGAGTACAGGAAAAGGTTGGCTTTATATTTCATCATACCTGTAACGAAGTTCCGGTTCCATTGTTGAATGAAATAAGAGTGGGTCATACGAATTATATGACCAGGGAGCAGTGGGCAAAATTAAAATGATAGAAAGGAGAAAAAAGCGTTGGTATTATTGGTAGTAGATATTCAAAAGGGAATCACGGATGGAAGACTTTATCATTTTGATGAATTTATTAAAAATACAGTCAAGATCATAGAGACTGCCAGAAAAAACAATGTGGAAGTTATTTATATTCAGCATGACGATGGACCCGGCACCGGATTCTCTATAGGGGATGATGAATTTGAAATTGCGGATCAGGTGAAGCCGGCACAAGGCGAAAAGAGGTATATCAAAGAAACCAATAGTTGTTTTGGAAACAAAGAACTTGCCGGTTATTTGGAAGAAAAGAAGGAAGATACCCTAATGATCGTTGGTTTGCAGACAAATTTCTGTATTGACGCAACGGTCAAGTCCGCGTTTGACAGAGGCTATAAGGTCATCATACCAAAGGGAACCAACTCAACATTCGACAATGACTACATGGATAAAGAAACCACATATAAATATTATAACGAAATGATGTGGCCGAAACGATTTGCTGATTGTGTTTCGGTGGAGGAAGCAGTTGCACAGATTCTTGGGGATATGCCTATTGCATCAAAAAAGATTTAAGGGTTGCCCTCTGCACTTATCAAAAGAATGTGCCTGTAAAGAGCGAAAAAAGTCGATAAAGAAAGTCCTCTTGAATTGAACTTCGGCTAGATTCAGGGGGATTTTTGGTTTTGTTGGTCGATTTCTGAAGAAAAGAGACACTTTCTGCAAGGGAGGTAGAAATGTTGAAATATTTAACTTATAATGACAAACGCAACGGAAATATATATGATTAAAAGGAGGTATTACTGTGAAGAAGAAAAAAATTGTTGCACTAGCACTTTGTTTAGGGATGCTCTTTTCTACATCGGTGACATCAGTGGCGGCTGAAACAGAAATTGGAGAAACAGATGCTTCTATTGAAGTAGAAAGAGATGAGGCATCTGTGAATACTGGTGATCTTCTCAGTCCTGTTGAAGAAGTAGAGGAACAGCTTGCTGGTCTTTCAGCAGATGAAATTGAAATTGCTATTGAAAAGCTCAACGATGTGGGAGATGAGAGTGGCATTACTCCTTATGCTGTAACATGGAGTTACCTTCCGAATTTTACAATGTATAAACAGTCTACAAGTTACTATTGTGTTGTTGCCTCGTGTAAAGCTGCAATGCAGTATTTGACTGGTTCCTCTGATAGTCAGTCCACTATTGCTTCTGCGTTGGGCACAACTACTTCAGGAACGCCATTTTCTAATGCTAAAACATATTTGAATGATAATCAATCAGAAAATACATATATAAGTAAGGCATCCAGCACATCTCAATCGACAATGGCAAGTAATTTCTACAGCGCTATCCATACTTATGATGCGCCAGCACTGATTAGCGTCAAACTTTCTACCACTAATGGATGGGCATATAATACAAGTGGACATACTATGTGTATTTACGGTGCAAGAAGTGATAAAGAATATTTTGCCATTGCTGATCCATATATTCAATGGGTAGACTCGAATGCATCTATGTATTATAGCAAATCAGCAAGTGCGATTCATACCGCTATATCTGATAGAGGAAATGGATATATTTATTAAGAAATAACAGAAATATATTATTAAAATCATGAGAGTGTTCCTTATATGTTTGATTTGGATAAGTTTGATATTAACTATTCAAAGAGATTTTCTGTAGGAACACTCTCTGTTTGTTGTAGAGGAGATAGAATGAAAAAAAAGGTAAGTTCGTTATTGTTAATAATCATCATATGTTCTTTTTTGTGCAGCTGTAGTAAAAATACGGCTGCAGATAATTATAGTATCGAATCAGGAAACGATAGCAGCTATATTTTAGCGTCGCTTCAATTGGACAATAAAAATATAGATAATATCGTATGCATATTGGACGACAATATTATTTATTCGAGTTATGAGAATGAAGATACTGTTTTGGCTTTTTATAAATATAATATAAGTGATAATCAAACATACAGTATAGGTTATATTGAAAATCCATATATTAATTCTGGAGATGTAGTGGCAATAGATGATATGGTATTCTTTTATTGCAATGAGATTATTATAGATTCGAGTAACCCTAATGGAAAGTTAGAAAATTCATTATATCAAATAAGCATTACAGATAATAATTTACAGAAATTGGCTAGTGATTCTGTGGATCAGACATTGATTTATTTAGATTCCTTAGATGATACTATAATTTCATTTAAAGGAAAAATAAATGATGCTGAAAGTATAACCTATTTGGATCTGTTTGACACTTCAATGGAAAGTAGTGATAACTTTGAAATTTTAGTATCTAAAGAATATAAT
>CAMWKA010000029.1 GCA_947174725.1 uncultured Lachnospiraceae bacterium
AAGCGGATGTTCCTTCTTGTAAATCATAGATGCGATCGCAATCACTGTTTCGTCTCCAAAATTATCATGTACGGCATAATCCTTTTCCCTGATTCTGTCGCAGACTGTTTCGCACAATCTTAAAAATTCCACAAGATCCTGTCTGCGCGCACCGACAAATTCTCCGCCGTAATGAATCACATTTCCTGTCTCTCCCCAGCCAAGACTGATCGCATCCTCCCTGATTTCCGTCCTTGTAAGATGCCGGAAGCTGTGATTCACCGGAAAAAGCATAAGACCGTATTCCATCTCCTCCCACAGATCCGTATAAGCTTCCACAGTATACGTATCCGCATCGATCAGCAATATTTTTTCATATTCCTGCCCGGAAAGCCATGTCAAAGCGCATAACTTGAAAAACGCCAAAGCCCAAGGATATTTATCCGGCATCACATAATGGTCAAACGGAATGACTGCTACCTTTACCCCCTCATGTTCCAACTGTTTCTTATAGTTAGCGGGCGGCTCCTGATCAGTAATCCATAAAACCTCATCTTCCGGATTCTTTAACTTAGCGGAAGTTAATGTCACGATCACATTCTTAATATAAATGTTCTGCTTTTCCATATCGTTTTTTTCACCCAGCTGAGTAGAATTTCCACAGTTCCGGCGAAACGTAAACGTACTTGCAATCACATTCATTTCAAAAATCCTCCGTTCTTTTTCGTTCTATCACCAGCGTGCAGCTATCTTCTTGTGTAAAGATATCCCTTTCGTGGTGCAATGATGTCCGCGCGGCTTGCCGGACCGCTTACTGCCGCCTCCGGCTGTTCCATCTGTATGGAGCGCAGCAGACGCAGCAGGTTCGCCGCCGCCGCATCGGCATTCCACGTATTGCGGATCGTTTCATAAGCCGCCAGTCCAAGACTGCGGCACAAACCTTTCTGCTCCACAAGTTCCCTGACGTATTGCTTTAATTCCTTTTTCTTTCCATTACGATACACCATACCGTTTTTTCCATGGCGTAAAAGATACGGAACTGCCCCGATGCCTGAGGACGCGACAACCGCGCAGCCGCTGTTCATCGCTTCATTTAAGACGGCTCCCCAGCCCTCTTTATAATCACTGGTAAACAGAAAAATGTCTGCAGCCAGCATTTTCTCCCTGATCTCCGGTGGACTTAAAAACCCGGTAAATGTGATGTTTCCTTCTATTCCCAATTCCGCCGCCATCTGTTTCAGCTGCAGTTCCATCTCACCGCCGCCCGCCATCGTCAGGTGTATCTTCGGATCCTTTTTCAGCACATCCTTCACCGCTTCGAGCGCATGCTCCGGATGCTTCCAGTCGATCATACGTCCCGCCCACAGAATTTCCGTACTCCCGTCAGCATTTTTATGATCCATCAGTTCATCTGCCCGGTATTCAATAAACTCCGGAAAATAACCCCAGGCAAACATCTTCCCAGGATATGCGCGAATCAAGTGAAAATCCGATGCTACATACCCACCGGCACAAAGCAGATAAACATTCTTTTTCCGGTAACGGATATGGTCATGATACTTCTTCTTTAATCCCCTCGGAGAGATAAATTTCCATTGTCCTTCTTTATAGATCCGTTCACTGTACCGGACCGTCAGCTTACCGGACTCCAACCGGGGTTCTATATAGGATTCCTCCTCCACACCACCGAAAATGACGATCTCTCCTTCATCGATCAGCTTCTGACAGCTTTCCGGCTCCTCATAATAGCATCTTACAAAAGGATATTCCTTCACATCCAATGCCCATCCCATCGCCGTCCGTTCCTGCTCCATGGGTTCTGTCTGAATAAAGACAAACTCTCCTCCGTTCTGTGCCAGCATTGCCTTGCAAAACGGAAGCTGATGATGATTGATATAATTTGATACAAAGATGATCTGCATCTACAGGCAGACTCCTTTCTTCCTATGACAATATTCATATCCCTTCTTTGGTTCGATCAGTTCCGCAGACGACAATGGTCCTTCCGGCTCCGGCCGGTATTCCCCCTGCATCAACAGCTTACAGAACTCCACCATCCGCTCCGCTGCCACACAAGGATTCCACTGGTCCGCAATGGTTTTATAGGCTGCGATCCCAAGCTTTTTTCTAAGGGAAGCATCCTCCACCAACTGCCCTAAATATCCCGCCAGTTCCTCCACATCGCCGCTGCGGTATACTAACCCGTTCTCCCCGTGACGAATCAAGTACGGTACACTTCCCGCACCAGAGGAAGCAATGACCGCACAGCCGCTGTTCATTGCCTCATTGACCACGGCTCCCCATCCTTCCTCGTAATCGCTGGTCATCAGATAGATATCGCTCTTCTCCATAATACGGCGCACTTCTTCCGGTCTCATAAACGGCTGCAAAGTGACAACGTCGGAAAGCTTTTTTCCGGCAATCTCTTCCCTCTCTATCATGCCCCTAATCTGAGATACACATTCTCCATCTCCGATCATCGTCAGATGAATTTCTATTTTCGCGCCTTTTCTTTCTAAAAACAGCTTCAACGCTTCCACGGCATCTTCGGCATGTTTCCAGTCGATCATCCGTCCGGTCCAAAGGATATCACAACATCCTTTCTTTGCCTCCATCAACTCCCACAAATCATAGTAGTTAAACGATGGAAAATATCCCCATTTTAACCTTTTTCCGGGATAGGCCCGAAACAGATGAAAATCAGATGCCACATACGCGCCGGCGCATAGAAGATAAATCGGTTTCTTTCTTTGGGCAGTATGCTCTTTCAATTTCTTCATATAGCCCCTTGGCGTAAACGCGCGCCACTGCCCCTTTTTATAAAGACGCTCAAAATACCGCAAAGTGATCTTTCCCGCCTCGATCCGCCGCCGAATATACAATTCATGGGTTCCGCCGCAGATCAGCACATCACAGTCCATAACCAGATTTTCGCAAAGCTGCATATCATCGTCATAAAACCGGATGTACGGATATTGTTTCTGATCTTCGATTGCCCATCCCATCCGAATCCGCTCCTCATCCATATGGTTCGTAGCAATAAAAACAAAGTCACTGCCCAGTCGCCGGTACATTTCCTCCGTAAACGGCAGCTGATGATGGGTCAGATAATTCGTAATAAATATAAGCTTCATAATAATCCCCCATGCCAGAGCAGCTTGCTGCGATGACACGCGATAAGAAATCCGCGTAGGCAGTTTCTCATCTGCGACCAAGGCAATTTGAGGCTCTGACTCAAATTGCCGATTGAAAAATAAGATATCAATCTTATTTTTCAATCTACCTACTTATTATTTTGTGCTATCGCATCGTACACCCAGCATAACATCTTATAATTCGCCTGTGCATCATGGGTAAGCACAGCCCTTGCGCGAGCCGCCTGTCCCAGCTCCTCTGCCAGCTTTTCATCCCGGAACAGCTTCTTGACCGCTTCCGCCAAAGCGTCCGTATCTTCCACCGCATACATAAGGACTTCCTCTTCTTCCTTCGCCAGAGAGGGAATACCCCCAACTTTTGCCGCAACACAGGGCATCCCAAGAAGCATTGCCTCCCCTAAAGAATTCGGGGAGTTTTCTATCACCGATGGAATGACATAAACATGTGTTTTCAGATATCTTTCTACCATTTCCCGCGAGGTCAGCTGACCCAAAAAGGTCACATGCTCCTCCAGATGATACTTATGCATCAGATCACGCAGATATTTTCCATAGGACGATATCTTGATCTTATCTTTTAATGTCCTGAAAGCAGTCACATTATCGCCGGACACATAAAGATGGACATCCGGGTAATCCTCTCTGATCTTGGCAAGCGCCATGATCATATAATGGATTCCTTTGATAGGATAGTTGCCCTGCGCCACAAAAATCGTATGTCGGGTACAATTTGCCAGATCCCATCTTGGTCCGTAAAAATCCTGACGCAGCGTCTCATTGATCGTATAATACGTACATGATTTATTGATATCCTCCAGATACCGTTTATCAAACTCCGTCCTCCCGCAGACATACTCCGCAAGCCGAAGCACTTCTTTTTCATTTTCTCCCCGCTTCTCATATTTTTCTTTCTGCTGCCAGATACTGTCCTTTTTAATCATATCGCGCAAAGTTGCACGCTCCGAAACATCTTCCGGTATGCCCGCATAATACAGTGAGGCATAGATATCCATGATACCCTGTAGATGAACCAGGACACGGCTTTTCCATTCCTTGATCCGAAGCATCGCCAACGTATGGGGATATTCCGTACCGAAACAGTGGATCACATCCGGTTGAAACTCCTCACAGATCAACCCCAGAAAGGATTCCAAAGAATTGTCATATTTCTCCGGATGCCTGCTGTCTTCATAGAAGCTAAAATACGAAATATCATCTACCTGTCCATGCGCAGTTTCTTCCTCGGATACCGGATATGCAATGCCCAGCGTCAGATTACGGTTTTTGATTACCTGCGATACGGTTCCCATGACCCAGCCTTCCTTATTGGTCGCCGGTTTATGCAATGCTTTGGCAATGATCGCCGGCATTAAATTGCAGATCCACAATACCTTCATATGCAGCTCCATCCTTTCCTTTTTCTCTCAACATCTCCCATTTCAGAGAACATCCTATGTTCCTATGGCGTTCACTTCCGATACAGCATAGCCTTCAGCCTCTGATACCCTCCGGAAAGACGCGGATTATCCGCGATCCACTTACGCAGCGGCTGCAGCGTTACCACCATGATCCCCCGATAAAGTACGCATTTTGCGCCAAGATATTTTTGGGTGATCCTTTTATGCTCCTCGGCAGCACGTTTTAAATTGTCCTTGGTCTCTGAAAAACCGCCGCCCTCATAGGACGCGATCACGAATGGCATATAATGAAATACCGCGCCGCTCTCATATCTGCACCTGAGAAAATGTTCATAGTCCGCCCTGACCGGATAATTCAAATCATATCCCCCTTGTAAAAACATCTTCTTCCCATAAACACATGCCTGATGGCAGGGAATATTACGATAGCAGACAAAATCCGTAATCTCATGTGCCGGTTCATCCACCGACTGTTGTATGCGTCGGTATAATTGTCCATAATAGATATCCGCAGGATTGCCGGCAATCTCTTTGGCGATTCTTGCCAAAACTTTTTCATCATAAAAATAATCACCACAGTTCAGGAAGATCTCATAATCACCCGTTGCTTCCTCCACCGCCTGATTCATGGCATCATAAATCGATCGGTCCTTTTTTCTGATCAGGCGGATCCTGTCATCCACAGGAAGCGTCTCTATAGACCCATCTTCCGACATGCCGTCCTTGACTAAGATCTCAAAATCTTTATAGGTCTGCATCAGGATGCTTTCTACCGTCTTAAGCAGTTCTTTCCCGGCATTTAATGATACCACAATGATAGAGAATTTCATATCTTCCGCCTTGACCCCTTTACTCATTCACTGTACCAATCCAATATCGCAATCCTCAATGATCTGTTTCACTCCGCAATATCAGTCCATAACCAACTGTGATAAGGCAATATCCTGACATTGACCGCTGTCGACTTATACAAAAACATCAGAAAATAAATCACTCCAGCAGACAATACCAGATATCTGCAGATCTTCTTTTTGCTGATATTTCTCATTTTTCCCCCCATCTTCAGCGGACCTTTCTCCGGAACGGTCCTCAAAAGAACGGGCAGAAAAAACAAATGGCTGATGTTCAGATAATATCCGATCCTGGACAAAAACGGCACAAAGGAAAAACAAAGATATAAAGCCAGCGCTCCCAGATTTAACTGGAAATAAAAACGCATCTCCCGATCAGCATACCATTCCCTGTCCCCTTTCAGCGCATACAAGGAAAATAACAGAACAGCCGCGCAGCGGAACACGTTGATAATGCTGAAACCGCCTGAAGCCAAATATTCCTCTTCATTCACATAGGACGGGTACAGCTTTATGAACAAAGCCATATACTGTTCCTGAAAAAACAACCCGGATACTGCCAATATACCCGCAATCAAAAGATGCTGCCATTTCCACCTGACCGCAGCAAGCAGATACAACGGAATCACGATCAGCGCCGTCTTATGAAATAACGACGCAATCAATATCATAATCAAAAATCTGATATACTGCTTTTTTAAGACATATCGCATTGAATACAAAACGATCGCCAGCGCAAAGTAATACCGCACCGTATTGTAAGTCTGAAAATAAGTCCCCAGCATCATAAACAGAAAAAAAGACGTCGGAAAATCTACGCTCTGATCATACAGCGCTTTTAAAAATACTCCAACTGTCAAAAAAGCAAAAAGCGCAAAGATCACCAGATAGCACTCTTTTTGAAAGAATCCATAGACCGCTGTCACAACCAGATTAAATCCCCGCTCTGTCACAACGTAATTACCACGGTAAATATCATGAAAATGACTGATATATGTCTGATAATCGTTGCCGGTATAGATGCGGAGCGCCGATGCGCCGACGAGCAGGATAAAGAGTGTCATCACACAGATCTGATCGATCTTTTCCTGTCTGGATCCGCTTCTCCGAACCACATTCCGCCCGTCAGGAGATACAACACCTCTGCAGCCACGCAGCCCTGCCACATGGCGGGCAAGCCATACTGATAAAATTGTAATCAAGATATATAAAATATATCCCACACTAATAACCATGCCTTTCCGTAACCTGCGATTCTTGACAACGAAAAGCGTAAGCTTTTTGTTGTATGCTGCCGTAGGCACAATAATTGCAAAACGAATAAATTCGTTTATGAAAAATAAGATATCAATCTTATTTTTCAATCTATATCCTCTTTCCGATATTACCCTATCTTTGCTCCTTAGCGTCCCGGATCCCCCGCCTCATCAGTTTAAACGCCTGCTTCGGCGGAATTTCCCTGCACATAAAATTTTTCTTAGTCAAAATAAAACGCAGCGCGAACAAAACCGCCATCCTGCCATAAAGATAATGATATAATACCCCTCTATCAAAAAAGAATTTCTCATGATACCCGGTAAACCAGGTAGATTCCCTTTCCTCTTCTTCCCCAATTTCTACCGGAACGCTATAGATCCTCAATCCTGCTTTCAGGCAGTCCCTAAGAAAAAGGCTGTCCTCACCATTACTGTACTTTGCTCCCCCGCCAAATAACAGAGAAAATGTAATGTTGTTCCGGTGAAGTTTCTCACGCCGTACCGCAAAACTATAGGTCGGATAACGCCCGCTATTGTACCACCTTACCCTGCCGTATCTTTCAATATGGTAGGTCGCTCTGGAAGCTCCTACCCGTATATTAAACAGGAGCATATCCGCTTCCGGATGCTTTTCAAATTCCGCAAGGATCCTGTCCGCATAACCGTCATCATACGTGATATCCTCATCCGAGAATAATAAAATATCCCCGTCTGCCCGAAGCAGTGCCGTATTCCTGCTAAGACCCACGCCTTTTTCCTTAAAATCATAAAAACGGATCTCATATCCATCCCGAGTCAGCTTTTGAAAGGCATGATCCTGCCCCTGATTGATGATAATAGCATCTGACCGGAGTTTCATACGCGATATCAATTCTTCCGGTCTCTGGCCAACCGCTGACACCAGCACCTGTAACCTCATAGATATATCGTTCCTTTCTAATAACCATGCCGATCATTTACGATAGTAACGCCGGTAAAATTTCTCATCTGCCCCCATGATCACCACTGCATCCGGCAGACGCTCCTGCAGGACAAGATCCTTCCACACCAGTTCTAACATCTTCCCGTTTTTCTTACCATAGGGAATCGGCAATATGGAAACGTCCGGTCCGGAATGATCGGCATCCGTCCTTTCCGATTGTCTAACAGACGCTTCAACAACCTCCGCCTCCGGAAAACATTTATCCAACACTTCTTTCAGAGATTCCGTTTCCCGTTCTGCGGGGAATCCGAATACGGAGTCTGCCGACAAGATCCCGATGATTCCGGTCTTCCCTTCAACAAGCTTATCCCCCAGAAGTTTTTTCAGATTCTCCGTAAGCTCTTTCTCAAAAAACTCCGGCTGCTGCTTCCCCGGCTTCATAATAACGCCTGCAGGAAGAACACCCAGTCTTTCTTCCACGTCCTGTTCCGTATAAACAGAATCGTCCATGGCATTGGTAAAGCAAATGATAAAACAGGCGACCAATGCTCCGATGACGGCTCCGCCCACTGTCATCCTGCCAATCAGCGAAACCTCCCTGATCTGCCCCGTCTCCTTCACATCCCAAACCGCAATCTCCGTGAATCCATCCGTAGCCAAAGCAAACTCCTGCAGCGATTCTCCAACCGCCGCCATAACACGGTCCGCCTGCTCCCTGCTTTCCATATCCACATAGACCCAGATAAACCGGATATCCGACATGGTAGGGATCGTGGTTGCCGCCGCGATCTCTTCCTTGCTGAGATCTCCAAGTTTTCCCGCCGCTCTTCCGGCGATCTGGTCAGAATCCAGAATATCATTCCATGTATAATCATTATAATAATCATGGATACTATCCACCTGTTCCCTGTCAAAGGTGATTCCATATAGCGTCTGGGCGCGGTAAAGCGGCTCCCCCTGCAGGATATCTGTCTTTAGATAATAAAGAAACGCAAAAAGACAGGCACCCACTACAGCCCCCACCGCAATCTTCCATATTTTACTGATGTTCAGGAGAAGGAAACGCCTGTTATCAAACTTCTCCTGCAGGAAACGATCTGTCATGCCTGTCCCTCATTTTTCTGCCCTGACGAACCTTTTTTCAGTGCAGTTGTCTGGCTTTTTTCAACTCCTTCCGTGCTTTCCGGTTTTAATACGGTCTTCAACGTCAGAAGCAGCAGTTTCAGATCCAGCCAGATAGAATAATTTTCTATATATGTCAAATCCAGTTTTAATTTGTCATATGGCGTTGTATTGTACTTTCCATAGATCTGCGCATAACCGGTCAATCCGGCTTTCACTTTCAGACGATATTCAAATTCCGGCATATCCTCAAGATACTGCCTGATGATTTCCGGACGCTCCGGACGCGGTCCTACAAAAGACATCTCTCCCCTTAGGATATTGAGCAACTGCGGCAGTTCATCGATCCTCACCGCGCGGATAAATCTCCCAATCGGCGTGATCCGGTCATCCTTTTTCTTTGCCAGTCTTGCCACACCGTCTTTTTCCGCGTCCACTTTCATACTTCGGAATTTTAAGATCTTAAATTCTTTTCCATTCAAAGTACAGCGGATCTGCTTATAAAGGACCGGTCCGCCATCATAAAGTTTGATCAGAAGAGCTGTAATCAGCAAGATCGGGGACACAATAATCAATAGAATAAAGGAACAGAAAATATCCATACAGCGCTTTGTAAAACGCTGCTCGATGTTCAACGTATATTCACGAATCAAATAAATGGGGGAATCAAAGATATGCATTTCTGTCGTGCCTTTGATCAACACATCCGGTATCTTTGGCATCAGATATACGCGGATAGAATGTGCAAAACAATATTTTAACAGCCTGTTCCTGATCACCGTCGGAAGATCCCATAAAACCATGGCATCATAACGGTTCTGAACCTCCTCGCAGATCGCTTCATATCCTTCCTCAATATTCATGGATTTACAGATATGATACTTATCCGGTCTGCTTTCAAATTTTCTCATAATATCATCCGGTGAACGCTCGCCATATACCAAAAGCATATCCCTGGGCGGAAACAGCATCAAATACAAACCCTGACTGATTGCCGTCCACAAAGCGATCCAGACAAAATCAACGGCCATCAAAAACAGAAAACCTCTCAAGCTTACCAATTTTGCAGACATCAGGGAAATCATCGCATAGGTAATGATATTGACGCAGGTGGTTGAAAAAGCTTGCGAAAAAAAGACCTCCCACGCCTTCAGATATCCGATCTTCATACCTCCGTACATTTTGGAAAAGAAAAACAGAAGGACAGCATAAATCGAAATCACAAGCAAATCACCTTTGATCCAGAATGTGATTGCGATCTCCTCTTTATAAGAATGAAACCAAAAAAGAGCATAAACCACAACCTGAGATACCAGACTCAGCATCGACAATATCAGGAGCAGTATTCTTCTGGAGGTTTCTAATTTTTTCATATAAATAACCATGCCTTTCCGTAATCTGCAATTCTCAACAACGAAAAACGTAAGCTTTTTGTTGTATGCTGCCTTCGGCAGTTTAAACAGATATTTTCACGGTCGGATTCCGGGATTTAGTATACCATATTTATAATCTTCTGTAAACCGCACCCACTGCCCAGCCTGCGAAGCAGCGCAGACGTTTGAGAAAGCTCATGCCCTCCTGCAGTTTATACAGATTCCAGATCCTCCGGACCGCTTCAAGCTTATTGGAGGAAAGGGATTTTCCTGCCCTTCGGTATACCGTCAGATTTTCATCCAGACCATAGGCAAGATATCCCGATCTTAAAATCTTCCACCAGGTCGCCGTATCTTCGCTTTTCACCTGCGGCATCCTGACCAGTTCCTTATCGATCTTTGTCAGATCAAATAATACCGTCGACGTAAAAATCACGGTTCTTGACAATGCGTGTTCATAATCCAAGACTTCCGGCACATGTACAATTTTTCCGGTTCCTTTGCCATCCTGATCTCCGAATTCATATCCCGTGAAAACAAAAGCCGCATCCTTCTCTCTCATATATGCCAGTGTTCTTTCCAACTTCTTTGGATGCCACAAATCATCAGCATCCAAAAAAGCAAGGTATCGTCCCTCTGATGCCTCTATGCCGCAATTTCTTGCCGCTGCGGCGCCTACGGCATGTTCCGACCGAGTTGTTAATACTTTCAGCCTTTGATCCTGAATCTGTCTGATTTTCTCCAGACTGCCATCGGTCGAAGCGTCATCCACCAGAAGCACCTCATAATTTGATACGGTCTGCGCCAGGATGCTGTGAATAGTCTTCGCAATATAAGGTTCTGCATTGTGGACCGGTATTACGATACTGATCATATCCTGATTCTTATCATTCATAAGCAGATCCCTTCCTCACGCGCGGCATCAGATGCAGGATATAGGTTTCGGCTCCTCACATATAAGATATAATCCTTTCCCGATCCCTCATTTACATACCGCCCTTCTCCCAGATACTCCGGCAGTTCCGTTTCATACATCTCAAATACCTCTCTGGAAAAGATCAACACGTCGCATCCCCTTGTATCCGCGACCTCCGCAATCTTCTCCAGATATAACGGGGCGTTTTCCATATAGATATATGCTTCCCTCTGCCATTCCTCATAGATCTGATGCATCTGGGAATCCATACTCCCCAACCACAGATCCTTACCATAGAGAAGATAGATATCTCCACTATATATCCTTGCATATTTCATAATATCCTGTGGCGCCCAGAGCAGTACCGTCTCCATTTCATTCTGCTGACGGTATTCTTCTACTTTTAATATCATCTCCAATTCACTATCAGGAATATACTCTGCATTTTCTATGATCTTATACTGATTTCTTGTGTATGCCGTTGTTCCGGCTAAAAGCATAATCGCCAAAAATGCCGCCAGAAAGAGAATCCTCTCTTTTTTTGTCCTTTGAAACGAAAACGCGTTTACTCCGGTAATCAAAATCACCGGAACCACCGGAACGATCAAAATCATCATATGATCTGTCTACAACA
>CAMWKA010000030.1 GCA_947174725.1 uncultured Lachnospiraceae bacterium
ACTTAAAATAATGTTTCTTAATATATGCCATAAAAAATTTAATAACGATGACCGATACCGCAAATGCCATTACGGAACTAATCAGAAGAATCATGATCTCAATAGAAGTAAAGCTCAGTCCCTCCAACAGGAACTTTACCACTTTCAACAGACTTGCGCCAAACATCGTAGGAACTGCCAGATAAAAAGTAAATTCCGCCGCCACGCTTCTGGATAAGCCCAATAAAAGCCCGCCGATGATCGTTGCTCCGGAACGGCTGGTGCCGGGCAGAACCGCTGCAATCAGCTGAAATACACCGATCCAAAAAGCAAGGCGGTAATCCAGCGCTTCTGCTGTCGTGATCTTTGCCTGTTTCCCTTTATAGTAATTCTCTGCCACAAAAAACACAATTCCCACCAGAATCAGCATCACAGCCACAATGACAGGCTTATAAGGCGCCATTTTCTCTTCCATCCAGCTATCCAGCAGAAATCCATAGATCATCGCCGGAACACACGCTACGAAGATCTTGATCCACAGGAAAATAATATCCTTCCATATCAAGATCCTGCCAAAACTCCACCCTGTTTTTTCTTTTGCAATATCCTCCGCAGAAGCCTTCGCCTTCTTCCACCCAAAGGGCCAGATATCCTTAAAGAAGATGATCACCACTGCAAGGATCGCTCCCAGCTGAATGACCACATCAAATACTTCCATAAAGGCAGCCAGCTTTTCTTCCGATTCACAGATGCCAAACTGTACCCATTCATTTAATAAGATCAGATGCCCCGTGCTGCTGACCGGAAGCCATTCCGTGATCCCTTCCAGAATTCCGAATAGTATTGCTTTTAAGATCTCAATCATTTCCATAAATCATTTACCTGTTTCTTTTTGTTAAATTTCCGCATACATTAAACATGAATCAATATTTTCTTTTGATCCCCAGGAATTTTTTCATAAGATCATAATTGATCGACGCATCATAATATCCCTGCAGATACACTATCTTCAGCTTTTTTACGTCCTTTTCGATCCGGTTGATCTTAACCAGCATCTCCGGGCGGAAAACAAACGCCCTGCCTTCCATTTCCTCTTTTTCAATCAACTTCAGAGTCTTATTATAACGGATATACCTCTTTTCCATATCCTCCACCAGCTTAGGATACTTTTTATATTTCGCACGAATCAGCGCCATCTGGGAAGACGGTTTCTTCCGGTATCCATAGGGCTGCGTCAACACAATCACGTTCTTTTGATTTCCGTCCTTGATGGATCTGCGGATAGGAATAGAATCCGATATTCCGCCATCCAGATACTTCTTACCTCCGATCTCCACATTCCGCGAAACCAGCGGAAGGGACGCAGATGCCCGAATCGCCGTAATATCCTGATACATATCCTTTAGTTCAATATATTCCGGCCGGCCCGTCTCTATGTTTGTTACAACAGCATAGCCTTTGCCCGGATATTTTTTAAATGCCTCATAATCATAAAGATTTAACTCATTAGGGATGCGGTTATAACACATATCCGCACCGAACAGATCCCCTGTTTTAAACAGGCTGTACGGACTGCAGTAATCCTTATCATCCAGATAATCAATGGAAACTTTTAAAGCCCGTCCCCTCTGTCCTGACATATAGCTTGCCAGATGACACGCGCCCGCAGATACTCCATAACAGGAGGCAAACTGCAATCCCTTTTCCATGAAAAAATCTAAAACACCGGCAGTATAAACTCCGCGCATTCCTCCGCCTTCCAAAACAAGACCGGCCTGTATCATCATCTTCTTCCTCTCTTTCTTAAATCAATATAGGTGATTTTATAACAATAGCTTTATCATTTTTCATTCCACAATTCTGTCCATGAGGTTTGCATAACTCTTTCGCAATTACCTTTCAAATCAATATTCATTTTTTACAAATTTTCTTAAAGCTTCCAGCGAACGGTACACCTTCTCCGTATCTACACAATAAGCCATCCTGAAATATCCTTTTACGCCAAAGGAATCACTTGGCACTAGGATCAGGTCGTACTTCTTTGCCTTTTCGGAAAATGCAATCGCGTCTTCCTCCAATGCCTTCGGGAAAATATAAAATGTCCCGCCCGGTTTCACACATTCAAATCCCAGATCGGTCAATTCCTGATAAAGAATATTCATATTTGTCTCATAAACGGACAAATCGCTTGTCTTATCGATCACCTTTGCCACAGCAAGCTGGATCAGGGACGCCGGACAGTTATGTCCCGTTCCTCTGGAAATCTGGCAACACATCGGCACGATCAGCTCCGCGTCCTTACAGTTTGGATTCACAGCAACATATCCAAGCCTCTCCCCGGGGATGGACATGGATTTAGAATAAGAATAACAGGATAAAGTATTGTCATAAAACTTTGAAATATACGGAGCGTCAACGCCCTGAAATACAATTTCCCTGTATGGCTCGTCAGAGATGATAAAGATCTCATGACCATATTCCTTTTCCTTTGCCCTTAGCAGGTCCGCAAGCTTCCGGATCGTTTCTGAAGAATATACGATACCGGATGGATTGTTCGGCGTATTGATCAGAACCGCCATGACCTTTTCATTCAGCATTTCCTCAAATGCTTCAAAATTGATCTGGAAATCCTTTGTACTGGCAGGCACCACTTTCAGTACAGCCCCCGCCTTATTGATATATGGATTATATTCCGGGAAATACGGCGCAAAGGTCAATACTTCGTCGCCCGGTTTTGTCACGCAGCGCACCGCATGCGCTACCGCGCCGGCAGCTCCCGATGTCATAAAGATATGGTCGGTCTTATAATCCATACCGAATCTCTTATTTAATGACTTTGCTGTCGCTTCTCTGGCTTCAGGATTGCCCGGATTGGGGCTGTATCCGTGAAGATATGCGGAATCCTTCGTTTGAAGCAGTTCGATCATTGCTTCTGTCAATTCCTTCGGCACCGGTACAGACGGATTACCCAGACTGTAATCAAATA
The DNA here is from genome assembly GCA_947174725.1 of uncultured Lachnospiraceae bacterium. Lineage (GTDB taxonomy): Bacteria > Bacillota > Clostridia > Lachnospirales > Lachnospiraceae > NK4A136. Next base: position 2,966 of record CAMWKA010000030.1, read on the forward strand.
CATTCTCGTAACCAATCTCTTTTCCCCGCTCCGTCGCGTAAACGGACAATGCCCTGATGACGGACGGCGCGCTGATCATTTCTTTAAACTCCTGTGATATCATTCTGAAATCCTCCTATATATACGTTATAATAATGGCGAAACTATTTTTAATACACTCTGCACAAACCTCTGACGCATCGGACGCTTCTTCCACTGCTCATAACGAATCTCTTCACACTGCTCCAGCGTCTTTTGAAAATCCTTCTTGATCTCCAGAACCGCCTTATTATCCGCCAAAAAGACAGCATTTTCATGGTGGAGATAAAGACTGCGGTAATCCAGATTGACCGTTCCGCAGATACCGCACTCATCATCTATAACAACATTCTTCGCGTGGATAAATCCCGGTGTATATTCATAGATCCGAACGCCTTTCTCCAAAAGTCTGCCGTAATTCGACACCGTAACCATGTACACATACCATTTGTCATATCTATGGGGCGTTATGATCCGCACATCCACACCGCTTTCCACTGCTTGTATCAGCTGATCCCGCAGATGGTAATCCAGCACCAGATATGGCGTTGTAATATAGACATAGTCCCTCGCCTTATTGATCAGCCTGCTATATACTCCGCAGATCGGATTATTGGGATTGCGGTGCGGTCCGCCGGAAAACGGCTGTACAAACCCTGTTCCTTTGGATTCCCATCTTGGCGCATACTGTTCAATATCTTCCTGATTTCTACTGGAATGCTGCCATATCGTTAAAAAGGTAGCTGTCAAACTATACACCGCCGCCCCCTCCATACGGATGGCGCTGTCTTTCCAATGTCCAAAACGGTCTAGCTGGTTGATGTACTCATCCGCCAGATTGATACCGCCCGTATAGGCGATCGTACTGTCTATGATCGTAATCTTCTGATGATTCCGGTAATTAAAAGACAAGGATTCCACTCGCTGTTCCAAAGGCGCAAAAGAATATAATTTGATACCGTCCTTTTTCAATTCCTTTTTCAGCTTATGAACACCCATATAGATGCATCCGAAATCATCAACCAGAAGTCTGACATCGACACCCTCTGCCGCTTTCTTTACCAGGATCTCACGGATACGCTTCCACCATTCTCCATTATATACAATAAAATACTCCATGAAAATACTTTCTTTCGCGGCGGCAAGATCTTTCATAAAATCTTTTTCCATGTCATCTCCCAGCGGATAATAGATCACATCCGTATCCTTATAGACCGGGAAGCCGTCTCTTTGCAGATAACGCGAGATCTGCACCTTGTTAATATGCACGGCTTCAAAGTCCTCCGCCACTTCCGGACTTTGCATCAGATGCGCCTTCATATCAAGTTCAATATCCAGCAGTCGTTTATGGAGCTTCTTATCCTTCGCCTGACTACCCCATAGATAATAAAGAACGAAACCAAATCCCGGAAGCGCCAGGATGATCATGATCCAGAATTGCCGGTTATAATTATCCTCATTTACCAATTGAAAGATTACAACAGCAGAAAAAAGTTCCAATGCCAGATAGATCCCCACTGCATACTGCTGCAGATATAGAACCAGTCCGGCAACTAATATGATCTGCAGAACCAGCGCCACCAGAATGGTACATAACCTGATGATTGCGTAATATCTTGCTTTCCTTTTATCTCTCTCCATATGATAACCACACCCTTTTATATTGAAAACTTTTGATCTCCGAAACCCGCCCGGAGACTTTATACTATGACATTCCTCTCCTCACCCTGCAAAAACGCTTCTATATTTTTATAGACTTCCTCAACCACCCTCTGTCTTGCCTCATTACTCGCCCAGGCCATATGCGGCGTAATGATCAGACGGTTGGAATCCATCAATCTGCTCAGAGGATTCTCTGGCGTGATCGGTTCCTGCTCTAATACATCCAGCCCGGCTCCGGCAATTGTCTCCTCCATCAAAGCGGCATATAAATCTTCATTATTCACTACCGCTCCTCTTGCCACATTGATCAATACCGCGCTCTTTTTCATTTTATGCAGAGCCTGGGCATCAATGAAATATTTCGTATTCTCATTCAACGGACAATGCAGGGATAATAAATCCGATTCTTTTAGAAGCGTATCTTTATCCACCGCTTCATAGCCTTCTACCACATTCTTTCCCGTGGTGGAATAATAGATCACCCGGCATCCGAAGGCATCAGCCACCTTTGCAACGCCCCTGCCGATATTCCCCATACCGACGATCCCCCAGATCTTCCCCCGTATCTCCGCATACGGCAGATCAAAGTGGGAAAACCGGTCCTGCTTCGCGTAATCACCATGTTTAACATACTCATCATAGTAATGCAGATGCTCCAATACAAACAATGCCAGCGCAAAGGTATGCTGCACCACTGCAGGGGTGCAGTAATCTCTGGAATTGACGACACGGATCCCACGCCGCCTGCAATAATCCAGATCAATATTATCATAACCGGTTGCAAGTTCACAGATCAGCTTTACTTTCGGCGCAGCCTTTAAGGTCTCTTCATTTAACGGCACCTTGTTGGCAACCAGAATATCCGCATCCCCGATTCTTCCTGCAACATCTTCTTTTAGTGAATTGCCGTAAGCAGTCACATGACCCAGCTGATCATAACAGCTGATATCAATATCCGTACCTACGCTGTTCCTTTCCAAAATCACAATATTCATTCTAATTACCATGCCCTTCCAAAGTCTGCGAATTATAATGCACTTTAGTGCTATGCCGTAGGCACAATATTTGCAAACCAAATTTATTTGGTTTTAACAAATTTATTTGGTTTTAACGAATATATTTGTTTTTAAAAATTCTTTGATTTTCAATCTAATCCTCCATGTCAGAGCAGCTTGCTGCGATGACACCACAATCCATTCACTGTCAAAAAAAGGCAGGGGTATCCCCGGATTGAGATACCCCCTCTTTATTCATCATCATAGACCGGATACAAAGCGCATCTGTCAGATTACAGTCTCTTTAAAAGTTCCTCTCTCTGTGCCTCATATCCCGGCTTACCAAGAAGCGCAAACATGTTCTTCTTGTAGGATTCCACACCCGGCTGATTAAACGGATTCACTCCTAAGAGATAGCCGCTGATACCGCAGGCAAATTCAAAGAAGTAAAACAATTCGCCAAGATAAAATTCATTTACTTCCGGTACGTGTACCATCATGTTAGGAACCTGTCCATCCGTATGGGCAAGAACAGTTCCATTCATTGCGCTCTTATTGACAAAGTCAACGGTCTTACCCGCAAGGTAATTCAATCCGTCAAGATCTACCGGCTCCTCCTCAATGATGATCTCCTCTCTGGAGGTTTCAACATCAATGACTGTTTCAAACAGATTTCTGGAACCGTCCTGAATAAACTGTCCCATGGAGTGAAGGTCTGTGGTAAGATCAACGCTTGCAGGGAAGATACCTCTCTGATCTTTTCCTTCTGACTCGCCGTACAGCTGCTTCCACCACTCTGATACATAGTGTACCGCAGGTTCATAATTGGCAAGAATCTCGATGCATTTTCCCTTTCTGAGCAGGATGTTACGAAGAGCTGCGTACTTCAATGCATCATTTTCTTCATAGTCCGCCTCCAATGCCCGCTTTCTTCCGGAAGCCGCGCCTTCCATCAGCTTATCAATATCAGCGCCGGATACCGCGATCGGAAGAAGTCCCACTGCGGTCAATACGGAAAAACGTCCGCCGATATCATCAGGTACCACAAAAGATTCATAACCTTCCTCTGTTGCAAGATTCTTCAGCGATCCCTTTGCCTTATCTGTCGTCGCGTAAATCCTCTTTGCCGCGCCTTCCTTGCCGTACTTATCCTCTGCCATCTTCTTAAGTACGCGGAACGCGATCGCCGGCTCTGTAGTCGTACCGGACTTTGAGATCATATTCAGGGAGAAATCCCTGTCTCCGATCACATCGATCAGATGCTTTAAATAAGTAGAGCTGATGGAATTACCAACAAAATATATTTCCGGCGTCTTTCTCTGCTCCTTGCTGATCACATTATAAAAGCTGTGACCTAAAAATTCGATTGCCGCCCTTGCTCCCAAATAAGAGCCGCCGATTCCGATGACGATCAGTATGTCCGAATCGCTCTGGATCTTCGCTGCTGCCTTTTTGATCCTTGCAAACTCATCCTTATCATAATTGACCGGAAGATCGATCCAACCCAAAAAATCATTGCCCGCGCCGGTCTTACCAACCAACATTTCTTTAGCGTCTAAAACCGGTTTTTTCATCTGCTCCACTTCATGATCTTTCACAAAGGGAGCTGCCTTAGAATAATCAAATGTTACCTTTGAACTCATCTTGCTTCGCTCCTTTTTCATAAAATTATTGTCCATAATTTTCCATTTGTTTTACTTATAATAGTTTAGCAAAGTTGCTTCTTTTATTCAAGAGAAAAAGCTGAATTTTGGTAATGGCAGTTAAAATCATGAAATTCAAACAAAAAACAGACCCGAAGATCTGTTTTTTTGCTTGCAATGTTTCATCATATAAAGTATGCTGCTTTTCATTGTATTACTTTGAAACCCAGGCAACCGCAATGGCGCCGGGTCCGGCATGTGTTCCTATCGTACCTCCTACCGTTTCAATGGGAAGTTCCTTAACGTGATCCGCCCACAGCGAGGAATTATCCTCTACGTATTTATGCATCAGTTGATCACTCAATCCGGTATATCCGAGAAAATAGGGTTTATCAAAATCAATTCCGCCGGATTCCTGAATCTTCTCTATAATAAAATTATTGGCCTTCTTAGACCCCCTTGCTTTGCCGATTACCACAACTTCTCCATTTTCAATGGCAACTACCGGTTTAATAGACAGCATCTCTCCCGCAAAAGCAACTGTTTTGGAGACCCGTCCACCCTTCTTCAAATATTCCAGTGTATCTAAAAGAGCAACCAGACGGATTCTCTTTTTGATACTTTCCAGTTCTTCTACAATAGCCTCTACAGTCATTCCGTTATCTTTCATCCGCAAAGCATATTCTACCAGAATATGTTCTCCTACCGTTACATTTTCACTATCCACCACATAAACGGAATCCGGATAATTCTCTGCTGCTATCATAGCGCTCTGCCATGTTCCGGAAAGTTTACTGGAAATAGTAATCATAATGACTTTTTCTCCCTGCCCTACCGCTTCTTCTACCGCTTTCTGAAAAGTATAGGGCGGAATCTGACTTGTTGTAGGCAAAGTATCGCTTTCAATCAGTTTTTCATAAAATTCTTTATGGGACAACGTAATCCCATCCTGATACTGTACTTCACCAAAAGAAATTGTCATAGGAATGACCGTAAGATCTTCTCTTTTATTATCTGTAATATCCGATGCGGAATCCGTAATAATCCTTATTTTCATGGGGAAAACCCATCTCCTTTCATCTTAAAAATATTCTAGGTATACTCTTTGTCTTTATGACTTCCTTTTACAGTCGCTCTTCTTTTGACCTCCGGTCAATTTTTGGTGTTTGAAATTATATCATGTCACTTGACCATTGGTCAATATAGCAAATATATTTTTCATTTTATGCCATATCACTTCTTTATAATTCATGGTATAATGTCCACGTAAGCAATGATGCAGTGCGCGAATGAGTGAAATCATATGCCGCTGGAAGCTTGCTTACAAGCGGCATATGATTTCATGAGTGAGCATAGGGCGAAGCCCGTGAACGCGAAAAACCTTCGGTTTTTCGCGTTCTGCACTGCGGATATAATATAAATATTTAAAGCTCACCCTATACCACGGTTACAAAAACGGAGGACTTTATGATATCAAATGATAAACGTAATCTGATTCTGGATGCTCTGGAAACACTTCTGGAAGAAAAAAAAATGCAGAATATCTCTGTCAATGATATTGCCCGGAAAGCCAATATCAGCAAGGGCAGTATTTACTATTATTATCCTTCCAAGGATGCTATTTTAAATGCGCTGATTGAACGAAGCTATAAAATACCCCTGGAAACAGCGAGACAGTTGACTAATCAGTCCGGAATCCCCCTTTTCACAAGGATCGCAATGTTATTCCAGTCCTGCCGCAGCGTATCCGCTACCTTTATCCGCGGAAATCGCACACAAGAAGTTGCTTCCATCCAGGAAAAATCGTATATTCATCAGAAATATACAAATTATATGATCACAAGATTAAAACCCGAACTGGCAGCAATGATCAGACAGGGGATCGAACTTGGGGAAATCCATTTTGATAACCCCGAAGCGCTTGCGGAGATCGTATTGATTGTATTGATTATCAAACTTGATAATACCCTGATCCCCAGCAGCGAAAAAGAGATTGAGAATACCTTAAACGGACTGGTCAGCTTATTGGAAAAAGGCGCCGGTATTCCTACAGACGCCTTGCAATATTTATCCCTAAGGTAATGATAGCGAATATTCTCAGGAAAGAAATTCCCTCAAAAGCATCTCCAGTTCATCATCTCCCATATGTCCGGCGCCATCCTTCTGATTCTTTGCCATCCGTTTTTTATCGACTGTCTTCGCCGCCTTTGCTTTTAACTCCGCATCCTCATACGAATCCTCTGCATCATTCAAATCAGTATGCCTGGCATCCTCTACGTCTTCTGCATCCTCATTCTCATCTTTTTCATAATATCCGGCTTTTTTTATCACTCCCGGCATACTGTTTCTACTCTTACGAAATCCCAGATCTTCCTCCGTCATGTCCGCCATACGCATGCTTTCCGGAAGCAGCTCCAGACGCTTCACCATATGGTTCTCCATATAATCAACCAGATTCGTCTTCAACAACTGCTTTTTCCCTGTGATATCAATTGCGGAAGATACACCGAAATATATATATAGACCGATCATACTGATAATATAGTAAGGCATCAGCGATATAAAACGATCTCCTCTGGTAATTCCGGTATAAATACCCATGCCTGATACAAATACGGAAAACAGCACCAGCTGCCCTGACCAATGCTGCAGACTGATCAGACTGATATTTCCTATCCGCAGATGATTGATAAATTTATCCACAAAAACAGGTATATTAGTCACTCCGCCATTCATGCGATAACAATTGGCAAATTTTTTTTTGCATTGTTTCAGAATCTGATTATCCGTAGCAGTCATATTATCGGTCTCATTGATCATATTCTGGTATAAGACTCCAATCATAATTTGGAAGATTATGCTCAATACTATAAGAAGGACGACGATCCCGATGATAACATTGTGGCTCATATGTAATCTCCTTTCTTTACTTACCAAAAATCAGGTCTATCTACTGAAAATATTATAAAATAGATACCCGTATGCCTCAAGATATAAGGCATCGCCTTTCCTTTACATTTTCTCCCATATTTTTATGTAAATGACTGGAAAGAATTTTACAATTGTGCTATTATTTTTCATAATGATAAGGAGGAGACAAAACTATGGTATATAAGACACACGGGACTTGTTCTTCCCAGATTGACATAGAACTGGATCAGGACACGATAAAATCCGTTCAGTTTACCAACGGATGCAACGGCAACTTGAAAGGCATCTGCGCCCTGGTAAAGGGCATGAAGGTACAGGACGCCATTGACCGGCTGGAGGGAATCAAATGCGGCGCAAAAAACACATCCTGTCCGGATCAGCTTGCATGCGCCTTAAAACAAATGATCCAATAATATTTTGACTTAATATGGAAAGGCATGGTTGTTTCTATGAAAAAGATCGTTTTGACCGGCGGCGGTACCGCAGGACATGTTACGCCGAATATCGCACTATTACCTACACTCCGCTCGCTAGGATATGATATTGTTTATATGGGTTCTTATGACGGAATCGAAAAACGACTGATCACTGACTTCGAAATACCTTATTATGGCGTATCCACCGGCAAATTCAGAAGGTATCTTGATCCTAAGAATCTCACCGATCCTTTCCGTGTTATCAAAGGATATCGGGAGGCGTTAAAATATTTAAAACAGATTCGTCCTGATATTGTTTTCTCCAAGGGCGGATTTGTTTCCGTTCCTGTCGTCAGGGCCGCTGCTGCCTTAAAAATCCCCTGCATCATTCATGAATCTGATTTAACGCCGGGTCTTGCCAATAAGCTGTGTATCCCCGTTGCCAAAAAAGTATGCTGTAATTTCCCTGAAACGCTGCAATGCATTCCGGATGATAAAGCTGTCCTTACCGGTTCCCCCATCCGCGAGGAACTATCCAAGGGAGATAAGATCGCAGCGCTTAATATGTGCGGATTTACCGCTAACCTTCCGGTCATTCTGGTCATCGGCGGCAGTCTTGGAGCCAATGCCATCAATGCCTGCATCAGAAAGGTACTGCCGAGACTTCTGACAGATTTTCAGGTGATCCATATCTGCGGCAAAGATAAAATCGATAATCTCTTATTAAATACCACAGGATATAAAC
>CAMWKA010000031.1 GCA_947174725.1 uncultured Lachnospiraceae bacterium
ATCTACTTATAAATCGTATGCTACTGGAGATTAGATTCATTAAACGAATAAACCGGATGCGACATCTGTGTTCTTTCAAGAGACGGAGAAGCCGGAAGCGATAAGAGAGAACATTCAAGAAATGGAGAAACCGGAAGCGACAGTGGAGAACACTCAAGAGACGGAGAAACCGGAATCAGCAAGGGAGGACGCTCAGAGGACAGAGGAATCGGAACTGACAGAGGAGAAGCGTCAAGGGATAGAAGAACCGGCTGTAACAGTACAGACAGAAACGGAAGAATTTGACGAGGAAAAGGCAATACAGGAAGTTCTTGGACAGATCAAGAAGACGGTTCAGGAACGCAACATGGGAACGCTGCCGGAACAACCGGTTGAATCATTAGATTCGGAGCGGGTTCAGAGCCAGCTTGCGGAGGTGGAACAAAACCCGGCAGAAATGATATCGAGTCAGGCGTTACCGGGAAGCAGAAAGAAAGACAGAAAAAAGAACCGGAAAGGTCGGAGATAAGAACAAAAGCATATTAGCGGATAAAGGGGAATAGGGATTATGGGGATTACATATCATGAAAAAGAACGGGTATTCAGTATTGATACGCCGAATACTTCATATTTGATCGGCATTGTTGATGCGGCTGATCCGACGGATGGCAGCAGTGCCGATACAGGCAGTAAAGACACGCGTGCCCGTGGGAATTCATCTGTCTGCGGCGGTTATGTGGGACATATGTATTATGGAAAGAGGATACGAGATGTTGAACTGCCGTATCTTCTTAGGATTGATGAGCCTCCTTATGTTCCGTCGGTGAATCAAAGGGATAAGCTTAGTTTTTTAGATTCGTTTCCTATGGAATATCCGACGCATGGAATAGGGGATTTCAGGGAAGATTGTATGGAAGTGCGTACCAAAGCGGGGCATACGGCGTTGGAGCTTTCTTATGTCGGATATGAGCTGCAAAAGGGAAAGCCAAAACTGGAAGGCCTTCCCGCAACCTTTGGAACAGAAGAGGATTGTGAGACTCTCTGCCTGATTCTGGAGGATAGGGTACTTTCTCTGAAAGTGGAATTGTATTACAGCACATTTTCGGATAATGACGGGATCGCAAGAAGTGTCAGGGTGATCAATGAAGGCAGTGAGGAGATCTATCTGACCAAAGTGCTTTCCGCCTGTCTTGATATGGATAATAAAGATTTCGAACTGCTGACGCTGCATGGATCGTGGGCCAGAGAGCGCCATATCCAACGTAATCCTGTGGGTTACGGCTTTCAGGGAGTATCCTCTGTCCGTGGCGAGTCGTCCCATCAGCATCACCCGTTTTTGGGATTGCTGACCAGGGGGGCAACGCAGGAGGAAGGCGAAGTATATGGTCTTCATTTTGTCTATTCCGGTAATTTTACAGGACTGGTCTATCGCGGTCAGTTTGACAATATCCGTGCCATGATGGGAATCAACGGCAGCGATTTTTGTTGGAAACTGCTGCCGGGAGAGGCGTTTACCGCGCCGGAAGTCATCCTTACTTATTCCGCCCATGGTCTTGGGGATATGACAAGATGTTATCATGACTTGTATCGTAATCATTTGATCAGAAGCAGGTACAAGGACCGGAAGCGCCCTATCCTGATCAATAACTGGGAAGCGACGTATTTTGATTTTACGACGGAGAAGCTGCTTGACATTGCAAAGGAGGCATCAAAACAAGGGATAGAGATGCTTGTAATGGATGACGGTTGGTTTGGCAACCGCTGCGATGATAACCGTGCCCTGGGCGACTGGTTTGTCAATGAAGATAAATTAAAAGGCGGACTTTCATATCTTGTGTCAGAAGTCAATAAGCTGGGGATGAAATTCGGTATTTGGTTTGAACCGGAGATGATCTCGCCGGATTCTGATTTGTACCGCGCGCATCCCGACTGGGCGATCGCCGTTCCCGGAAGGGAGGCGGGGCTGTGCCGCTGCCAGTATGTCTTGGATCTGACCAGAAAAGAAATCGTTGAGTATGTGTGGGAACGATTATGCAATATTTTGGAAAGTGCAAATATCGAATATGTAAAATGGGATATGAACCGGCAGCTTGCTGATCTTGGAAGTATTGATCTTCCGGCAGACCGGATGGGCGAGCTGTGCCATCGTTATGTATTGGCTGTTTATGAACTGCAGGAGCGTCTTGTGACGAAGTTCCCGGATCTGTTGTTGGAAAATTGTTCCGGCGGCGGCGCAAGATTTGATCCGGGCATGCTGTATTACAGCCCACAGATATGGTGCTCCGATGATACGGATGCTATCGAGCGGCTGATGATCCAGGAGGGAACGGCGTTGATCTATCCGCTTTCCTGCATGGGTGCCCATGTCAGTGACTGCCCGAATCATGCGGTGGGCAGGATGACGCCTTTTGAGACAAGAGGCTATGTGGCGCTTACAGGGACCTTTGGTTATGAACTTGATATTACTAAGATATCGGAAGAAGACCGGAATATGATTCCAAAGCAGGTGAAGATGTATCATAAGTTCCATATGCTGATCAGTCAGGGGGATTATTACCGGATCGCTTCCTATGCGGATAATCATGAGTGGGACTGTTATATGATAGTAAATAAAGAAAAAACCGAAGCGCTGCTGATTTATATTCAGGTGCTGCGACAGCCAAACTGCCATTCCAGAATTTTTCCCTGCAAAGGGTTGTCGCCGGATAAAAAGTATGAGATCTTCCGTTATGATATGAAGAACGGAGAGGACACGCCTTTTGGCAGTGCTTCATTGTATGGGGAAACGTTGATGAATGCGGGAATCCGCATCGAGAGTCTTTGGGGTGATCATCAGGGGATGATGTTGCATTTTGTAGAGCAATAGGGTATACTGTACGCGAAACACTGCGGATTTTTATTGATTTACCAGGTAGTTAAAAATGAGGAGGAGTACATAATGAGAAAAAAGGTATGGTTAATGGGTATCATGGCATGTCTGTGTGTTGGACTTACAGCATGCGGCAACCCGTTAAAGAAGCTGCCGGAGGCAACGGGAGAAAACATTTACGATGCGGAAGAGGATACCACGGGAAATGATTTTACGGATGATCTTCTTGAGGATCTGATAGATGAGGCGGGGATCCCCGGAGATGTAACGTCATTTGTTATCAATGACAGGGATGATAATGAGGATTCTAAGGAACGTACCGAGTTGAAAGTTGAAATAACAACAGAGACGGATACTTTGGAGTACGTTTATTATTATGTTGCAGACTGCAAATATTCAGATGGCAAATGGGTGTTGAAGGATTATGAAATAGATGAGGATGAAGAATCATTGATTACGCCGTTGGTAGAAGTGACGCAGGATCAAGTGAAGGATATTTTGGTTGGTAGGGTATCTTATTATGATTATACGCCGGATGACTGGTTTGACAATGCTTATGCCGAATTTAGCGAGGACGGTATTGTAGAGATCAAGATCAACAGTCAGAATGTTGAATCTGCAGTGATTGGTTCGGGTTCAGATCCGGTTGATAATCTGAAAATCACGGTTGTATGGACCAATGGATTCTGCAATTATACGGGAGATTTTGAACTTACCTGTACCTATAACCTTAATAGTGAAAGCGCGGAGTGGAAATATCAATCTCTTACACATTCTTCGGATTGCACGCAGGAAATGACGGCGGAGACGGAGGCGGCACTTTCGGATGAACAGATGACAGCCGATCTTGCAGGCTATCCGTTGATCACGGACAGTTACAATTTTAGTACCGGACTGGTATTGACAGAAGATACGATGGAGTCCATTTCCTTTGATGACATTGTATGGAATAATACAAGCTGTACCCGAAGGGCAAATATCATTCTGGCTGACCAGAGTATCTTTAAGGTTCATGTGATCGCGGACTTTACATATTCTTATAATGGATCCGAGTGGAATCTGAACAGCATTAAATATTCGCCGGGATATTATGACGGAATGAATGACTGCTGGGCGTCTGACAACGATCTTATCGGTAATTATTCAGGCGTTGTTAGGAACAATGATGGAACGCAGTATGCGACGGTATATTATAGCATCCTGACGGTAAATGCGGATGGTTCCTTAAGCGGAGTAGTTAAATGGGTGTCGTCGGGAACGGATCCTTCTACCGTGGAGCCGATTAACTTTACCGGCTCTTATAATGAAAAAAATATGTTCGTAGATATTGATCTGGAAAATTCTGTGAATGTTAAATATGGCACAGGCAGATGGGATTATTATTCTATTTATGACGCATATCTCAGATATAACGTGGAAACAGGTTCACTGGTATCCACTAATTATCAGGTTAAGTATGTCTTAGAAAAAGAAGGAGCCGCAGGAGCGTCAGAAGAAGTAACACCGGAGGAAAATGGAGAAGAACCGTCCGAAGAGGACGCGGTAGAATAATGTGAAATGATTGGAAGGGAGTAGGCGCAGATGCTTTTGGAGATCAAAAATGAATTGACAGAACATATCATACCTTTTTGGAAGAAGCTTAGGGATAATGAATACGGCGGTTATTATGGATATCTTGGCTATGATCTGAAACTGGATCAGAAAGCGGACAAGGGCTGTATCTTAAATAATCGGATTACATGGTTCTTTTCCAACGCTTATACTTTGTTAAAGGACCCGTCATTGCTGGATGAGGCAAAGCATGGGTATGAGTTTTTAAGGGACTATTGTATCGATCGCGTGAACGGCGGTGTCTTCTGGTCCATGACTTATGACGGCAAACCCGCTGACAGTACTAAGCATACTTACAATCAGGCGTTCTGCATCTATGCGCTTGCTTCCTACTATGAAGCAAGCGGGGATCGGGAAGCGTTGCAGCTTGCGTATCAGCTTTTTGATATCATTGAAGAGAAATGCATGGATGATCTGGGATACATGGAGGCTTTTAATGAGCGGTTTGAAGCGGTGGATAATGATAAACTGTCTGAAAACGGTGTGATGGCGGATAAGACCATGAATACGCTTCTGCATGTGTTTGAAGCTTATACCGAGTTATACCGTGTGGATCATCAGGAGAAAGTAAAGAAAAGGCTGATGTGGATGATGGATGTATTTGCGGAGCATATGTACAATCCCACATTGCACAGACAGGAAGTCTTTTTTGACAGGGAGTATCATTCGTTGATCGATCTTCATTCTTATGGTCATGATATCGAAACCGCATGGCTGATCGACCGGGGCGTGGAGGTGATCGATGAAGCGGCATATACAGAGAAGATGACGCCGATCACAAAGGATTTGACGCAGAATATCTATAAGACGGCATTTAACGGACATTCCCTTGCAAATGAATGTGAGCGGGGCAAGGTCGATACCACAAGGATCTGGTGGGTACAGGCGGAGACCGTGGTAGGATTTTTAAATGGGTATCAGAAAGATCCGTCAAAGAAAGAATATCTTGAAGCGGCTGAGAAAACGTGGGATTTTATTAAGGAGCATCAGATTGACAAACGTTCCGGCAGCGAATGGTTTTACGCGGTAACAGAGGATGGCGCGCCGGATGAGAAGAGACCGATCGTAGAGGCGTGGAAGTGCCCGTATCATAATGGACGGATGTGTATGGAAGTGATCAAACGTATAGGATAGATATTTTGTGCCCACGGCAGCATACAACAAAAAGCTTACGCTTTTCGTTGTCGAGAATTCACAGGTTACGGAAAGGCATGGTTATTATGATGAAAAATGCAACGATGAGCGACATTGCTAAAGAGCTTGGCGTGAGTACGGTTACAGTCTCTAAAGCATTAGGAGATAAAGAGGGCGTCAGTGATGCCGTGCGTGAAAAAATCAAAAAGAAAGCGGAGGAAATGGGCTACCGCTATCATTCCCTTGCCGGCGGTATGAAGGAAGGCAGGAGCGGTAATGTAGGTGTGCTTGTTTCGGAAGGATTCTATCAGGACAATGCATTTTATGCCGGACTATATAAACGAAATATGATTGATTTGAAACGTTACGGTTATTCCTGCATTTTGGAAATATTAACAAAACTGGACGAGCGGGAAGGCATCCTGCCGAATATGATAAAAAATAACAAGATCGATGCGTTGATCATCCTCGGACAGCTTAAACGCAGCTATATTGCAAAGATACGGGAGATCGAGATTCCTTTTATCTTCCAGGATTTTTATGATGAGGAATATAATGTGGATTCTGTAGTCAGTGATAATGTTTATGGCGCTTATCAGCTGACCAATTATTTGATCGAGAGAGGTCACAGAAAGATTGGGTTTGTCGGTAATATTTATGCTACCAGCAGCATCATGGATCGTTATCTGGGATATTACAGGGCATTGCTCCAGAATAGGATAGAGATCAGACAAGACTGGATCATTCCCGATCGTGATGAGACGATGGGAACGTATACGATATTGGAACTGCCGGAGGAGATGCCGGAGGCATTTTTCTGTAATTGTGATGAAGTTGCGTATTCTCTGGTTAATCAGCTAAAGACTGCGGGTATTCGTGTGCCGGAGGATGTCTCTGTGATCGGATTTGACGACTCCAGTTATGCGTCTTTCTGTAATCCGGGACTGACGACTTATCGTGTCGGCATTGAGGCGATGAGTGAGACGGCGGTTGACGCTGCGCTTAAGAAGATCAAGGATAGGGAGTTTTGTATTGGCAGGAGGGTCATCGGTGGAGATATTGTGATCAGGGAGTCAGTAAAGTAGTATCATGAAAGAAATATTAGATTTTCTCGAACTGGATAGGGAACAGATGGAGGACGCGTTTCTAAAAAATGATTTCATTGGCAGGACGACGTCTTCTTATTTTGCAATGATTGATAAGACGGTTACGAATGGACTGCAGGTAAAGGAGATTCTGGAAGAAATAAAACTGTTGTCAGAATATCAGGCAGTGTTGTTCGGCGAAAACATAGGAGAAGGCGGAAGCATGGACGTGGCAGCAGTCATGCGTCATCCACAGATGAGGATCTATGCGCTGGTGGTAAAGAAAAGTCTTTTGGAATGGACCGGTTCCTTTCATGAGACGCTGCAGGCATATAATATGTATGAATTCTTATGCCGGGTTGCTGCTGAGACAGCGGTATATGGAATTCCGTGCGCGGAGGACGATAACGGAACCGCCCCCAAGGATATTTGCGATGAAACCGATCAGACCGAGGGGAGCAAAGAGCTTTGTGGTGTAATCGATCAGACCGGTGGAGACAGAGAGAGCGTAAGAAAAGAAAAGATCACCGTGGCCCGGACGTTTGCGTATGTTGCAAGACTTCATATGGTGCGGCTGAAGGCGGAAGGCATATTGGATAAAGTATTTTCGCGGCTGATTGATTATATGGCGGAACTTGACTGCAGTCAGGAGTTTAGTGATGTGATGGGAGTGATGCTCGACTCCTTTGCGGAATTTGAAAAACTGGCAAGGAATACTGCGCCTTATCTGATTCTAGTAGGAGATGAGACCTGCTACAGTGTGCCGAAAAGATTTGCGGCGGCGCTTTCAGACGAGCTGGCGGATCTGGGACAGGCTGTAATTACCACGGACGGCAGACATGGAGAGTGGCATACGGGAGAAGATTCTAATATTGCAATACCACCGATCCTAAAGGGAGTGGTCGGATGGCAGATGAAGCTTGATATTTTCCGGAGGATGGCATGCCCGAAATATCAGTTCTGGTTTGATAATCCAATTTTTTATAATGAAATGTTTTACGATCTCCCAAAGGAATATTACATCCTTTCCCAGGATGCGGATTATGCGGACTATATTAAAAGGTATTATGGGATAGAAAATGCAATACAGTTTCCGCCGGCAGGGGAAGACGCCGGGTATGCCGGGAATCAGGACCGCCCTTACGATGTTGTGTTTGTCGGCAGTTATCGCAATCAGTGGGATGTGGATGAGCTTACAGATGAGGAGCGGGAGTTTTATGAGTATATGAAATGCCATCCGGACGTGAATTTTGAAGAAGGCTGTCGGCAGTATTTAGCAGATCATACGCATATCGGCGAATCTTACGATAGCAATCATATAAGGAACAGTCTGGAACGTGTAAAAAACGCCTGCCGCGCAGTGACGTCCTTTTATCGTGATGCCGTTATCGAAACGCTGATTGCGGCGGGAATCAATGTGCATGTCTATGGGGATACCTGGCAGAATTTTCATTCAGAGTATGAAACAAACCTGATCCGTCATCCTGAAGTTTCAGTGGAAGAATCTCTGGAAATCTTTGGCCATGCAAAGATCGGTCTGAATATTATGTCATGGCATAAGGCGGGTATGACGGAGCGCATCGCCAATATCATGCTGTCCGGCGCGGTATGCCTTTCGGATGAATCCAGTTATCTGAGGGAGCATTATACCGATGGGGAAGAGATGGTTCTGTTCAGACTTTCGGAGCTTTCCATCCTGCCGCGGAAGGTTCTTGGGCTGTTACAGGATGAAGACCTTCGCCGTCGGATGGCGGAAAAAGCCTATGAGCGCGCAAGGAAAGAACATACATGGAGAAAACGCGCGGAAGAGTTTCTTGCTTTAAAGTGATCCGGATATTATGTGAATTAACACATTGTACAAATCCAAGCAGTTCAAATTGGTTTAAATTTACAAAATTTGCAGGGAAATCAAAATTTATTTGACAGTGATTTGTTAAAAAACTATAATTTATTTAAAGGTTACCGATAACCTAAAAAAGTAAAAACTTGGATAAATTATCTTTTTAAGGAGGAATTCCCCATGTCAGACGTTAAATTTGTGAATGTATCATCATTACCCAATATCCCTTGGCAGGAGAAGCCGGAGGGAATCAAGGGCGCTCCTGTATGGAGATATACAGAGAATCCCATTATCGACAGAAATCCCGTAGAAGGCGTTGCAAGGATCTTTAACAGCGCGGTTATGCCATATGAGGACGGCTTCATCGGTGTGTTCCGCGGGGAGCAGACAAACGGTATTCCTTACATATATCTTGGAAGAAGTAAAGACGCGATCCACTGGGACTTTGATAAGGAGAAGATCCCGTTTGAAGATGAGGACGGAAAGCCGTTTATGCCGGTTTATGCTTACGATCCACGTCTGGTAAAGGTGGAGGACACTTATTATATTATCTGGTGCGGTGATTTTTACGGCGCGGCGATCGGTATGGCTAAAACCACTGATTTTAAGAAATTTGTCCGTATAGAGAATCCGTTTTTGCCGTTTAACCGTAATGCCGTACTTTTCCCTAGAAAGATAAACGGCAATTTTGTACTGTTTTCCAGACCTTCCGACAGCGGTCATACCCCGTTTGGCGATGTGTTTATTTCCGAAAGCCCGGATCTTGTATATTGGGGCAAGCACCGTCATGTAATGAGCCGCGGCAATGAGTGGTGGGAATCCGTAAAGATCGGTGGCGGCGCAGCTCCCATTGAGACAAGTGAAGGCTGGCTGTTATTCTATCATGGTGTCAGCGGAACCTGTAACGGATTTGTATATTCTATCGGCGGTGCGATTCTGGATATTGACAATCCTTCTATTGTGAAATACCGCTGCACGAACTTCCTGTTAACACCGGAGCAGTGGTATGAGGAAAGAGGTTTTGTGCCTAACGTATGTTTCCCCTGCGCTACGCTTCAGGACAATGATACGGGAAGGATCGCGATCTACTATGGCGCGGCGGATAGCTATGTAGGACTGGCGTTTACGAAATTGGATGAGATCGTAGATTATATCAAATCCAATAGTGTACTGAGTGATACGGATACGGAGATTGGACGCAGATAAATAAGGGACGGCGCGCCTTTGCGCGCTTTTCTGCCGGTATTGAACGGGCAATCAAGATATATGAATATGAAAGGAAAGCATTTCTATGATACATCCCGGTTATTATGAGGAACTTGATAAATATGAGAAGCTTATCGCCCGTAAGAATGAGATCGATAAGACTTATTACAATGGAATCTATGACAGATATCAATATCCGGTACTTACGGATCGTCATATCCCGCCGATGTGGAAATACGATCTGAATCAGGAGACGAACCCTTTCTTTATGGAGCGTCTTGGCGTAAATGCCGTATTTAATTCCGGCGCGATCGAGCTGGATGGTAAGTTTTATCTGGTGGCGCGCGTTGAGGGCAATGACCGTAAATCCTTTTTCGCCGTTGCGGAGAGCGATAATGGCATTGACGGTTTCCGTTTCTGGGATTATCCGATCCTTTTGGACGATACCTGCCCGGAGGAAACAAATGTTTATGATATGCGTCTGACGAAGCATGAAGATGGCTATATTTATGGTGTGTTCTGCTCTGAAAGTAAGGATCACAGCGTTAATGATTTGTCAGCGGCGGTTGCGGCGGCAGGCATTGTGAGAACGAAGGATCTGAAAACCTGGGAGCGTTTGGACAATCTGAAAACGCTTCATTCGCCCCAGCAGAGAAATGTAGTGCTTCACCCGGAATTTGTTCAGGGAAAGTATGCTTTTTATACAAGGCCAATGGATGATTTTATCGATACGGGAAGCGGCGGCGGTATCGGATTCGGACTTTGTGATGATATTGAACATGCGGTGATCGATGAGGAGATCATTACCAGTAAAAGAAAATACCATACGATTACAGAGTGTAAGAACGGCGCCGGAGCGGTTCCGATCAAAACGGAAAAGGGCTGGCTTCATATTGCGCATGGCGTCAGGAATACGGCAGCAGGACTTCGTTATGTTTTATATGCGTTTGCAACGGCGTTGGATGATCCGACGAGGGTTATCGCGGAACCGGGGGGAATGTTGATGGGACCGCAGGGCATTGAGCGTGTGGGTGATGTTTCCAATGTGGTATTTACTAATGGCGCGATTGCGCGGGAGAACGGAGAAGTCTATATTTACTATGCGTCATCGGATACCAGACTTCATGTTGCGACAACGACCGTTGACCGGCTTCTGGATTACGTGTTCCATACACCGGAGGACCCGCTGCGAAGCGTGGAATGTGTGGCGC
>CAMWKA010000032.1 GCA_947174725.1 uncultured Lachnospiraceae bacterium
CAATGAAGGAGAGCAAAATGGGCGGTATCGTATTAAAAACCACAGATTTAACAAAAAAATACAACAATAAGGCTGTTGTAGACAATTTGAACATCGAAATCAAACAGGGAGAAATTTTCGGTTTATTGGGACCGAATGGGGCGGGAAAAAGTACGACCATGAACATGATCTGTTCGATTGTACGCCCCACAGCGGGAGAGATTGAACTGCTGGGAAAGAATCCATGGAAACAGAAAAAAGAGGTTATCCATAAGGTAGGCTACATCCCGCAGGAACTTGCTGTTCATGGCAATCTGAAAGCATGGGAGAATGTAGAATTGTTCACTTCTCTTTATGGAATCAGGGGAGAAGAGTTAAAAAAGGCAGTGAATGAGTCGCTGGAGTATGTGGGGCTGTTAGAGAGGAAACAGGAATTTGCCAAAAACTTTTCCGGCGGTATGAAACGAAGGCTGAACATTGCCTGCGCCATTGGGCATCACCCGGAACTGTTGATCTTTGACGAACCTACCGTGGGGATCGATCCGCAATCCAGAAACTTTATTCTGGATAAGATCAAGGAGTCGAACAAAAGGGGGGCAACAGTTATTTATACGAGCCATTACATGGAGGAAGTGGAAGCCATCTGCACTCGGATCGCCATTATGGACAACGGAAAAGTAATTGCCTGCGGAACCAGTGAAGAACTAAAAAGGCTGGTGAACGGCGATGACGAAAACATCACCTTAGAGGAAGTTTTCCTGACACTGACAGGGAAGAAACTTAGAGATTATGTAGAATAGTGAGGGAGCAGATATGATTCGTTATTTGATAAAGAACAATTTTAAGCTCATGTTCCGAAATACCTGGAGCATAGTGGTGATGCTTCTGGGACCGATTCTGGTGATTGCGGTATTATCCAGTGCATTTACGGAGTTAATGAAGTCTTATGAAGGGGTAGATGAATTTTCAGTGGGATACAGGCTGCGGGCGGCGGCAGATGATCATATGATGGAAGCCGCTAAAGTTGCGGGAGAAGAAGCGGGTATCCTTTTCTATGAATATCCGGAGGGCGATATCCAGGATGTGATGGAGAAAAATGAACTTGCAGGATTTGTGGAATTCTCGGAGGATGGATATGTAGTATATAAGAGCGGGGATTACGAGGTGGAAGGCATTACCCTTGAATATTTCATGCACAGAGCGATGCAGGAGGGTGTGAATGCTATTTTGTGCATGGAGGAACAGGAGGTGGTACTGCCGGTCACAGAACTGGAGTTTATGCCTGCGGTGGATTCGGTGGATTACTACGGTATCATCTACATCGTGTATTTTTGCTGGTGCGGTTCCATATGTGCCACAGGAGTTCTGGGAAATGAAAAGAAATACGGGATTGTACGGAGATTTCAGGTGAGCAATATATCGGAGACGCAGAACTATCTTAGCAAGTTTATTCCGATTACGCTGGTGGTGTCTGTGGCTATGGCGGTGACAACGGGGATTACCATATTGCTTTTTGATATCCATTGGGGAAATCCCATATTATCTGCCTTCATTGTTTTGATGATGATTATGGCGGGAAACGCCTTAAGCCTGATGCTGTATAATATCTCAGACAATTTGGTCATTACCGTGATCATGCTGTTTATGGTTGTGTGGTTCATGGGATTTTTTGGAGGAAGTTTTGAGACCTATATGTTTTCCAGCTGGTCGGATCTTTTAAAGCAGTTGTCGCCGATTTATCACGGCAACAGGGCATTGGTGGAAATATCCTGTATGGGAAAAAGTGATTATGCGGCCGGTTCAATATTGTATTCTTTGGCAGTTACGGTGATCTGTTCCGCAATTGCAATCCTGGCAGGCAGTATCAGAAAGAGGGGGAGAGCATGATTTCATTAATTAGGATGAATCTGAAATTATTATTAAGAAACAAAGGATTTTTATTTTTTCTTCTGGTAACTCCGGCAATATCCGCGCTGATCCTAGGTTTGAAAACGAACAATACGTTGTTTTCAGATGAGGAAGACAGTGTTGTTGTTCTGGAGTTAGGGGATCCTTCAGAAAAAGCGGTTTACCTGGGAAATACATCGGCTTGTATTATTAAGGTGTATGATGCATCCGAAAGCGATCTATCGGAATATGTTTTAAATGAGATAGCGGAAAGCGGGATGTTTTCCATCTGCCGCAGCGATGTCAGCGGTCTGACCGAAGAGGAAGTAGAGGAGATTGCAACAAGGGATGCGTATAATGACCGGGCCGGGATGTTGCTCTACTTAAAAGAGGAGTTTGACGAGGCGGTGCTGGATGGCGCATGGGAACAGGGGGTACAGCTCTATGTTGTATCGGAAGACGAACGTCAGGAACTTTTTGTATCAGAACTGACTGGTTTATTTGAGAGAATAAAGCAGGTGCAAAGCTTAGCAGGGAATGATATCTCGGTCATATTAGATACGCTGACCGGCATCCTGCAGAATATGCCGGAAAAACGAGTGGTAAATCTGGCGGGCAGGGAAGCTCTTGAATTGACGCAGCAGCAGACCAACCAGCGGACACGGATCGGGTATGCATTTGCGATTATAACTCTGGGATTTTTGTTCTGCGGAGTCTTTGTAGCACATTCGGTCATTGAAGAACAGAACAACAGGGTATTTACCAGAATTATGTTAACCAAAATAAAAGGCAGGGATTATTTTATATCTAAGTTCATCGTGGCATTTGTGATCTGCATACTGCAGACAATGGTGCTGGCAGTTTGTCTGTCTGTGATTCCGGGATTGGATATGGGAATCAATATGGTAAGCTTTTGTCTGGTCATCTTTCTTTTGGGACTGATCTTTAGTGCATTAAGCCTTCTGGTCGGGGTGCTGCTTGGAGATGCTATGAGTGCCAATTATGCGGTATTTTCCATCTGGTCTATTTCGGCATTGCTGGCAGGATTATATTTCCCATTGAAGGACACAACGGAATTTTTGAAAGCCCTTTCTTATCTTATGCCCCAGAAATGGTTTATGGATGCATCGGAATTATTATTAACAGGGGACAAAAGCGGCTATTCTGTGTTATTATATGTTACAGCGGCTTACCTGATCATGATTATCAGTGTAGGCGGTGTGGGATTGAAAATAAAGAGGTATGAATAGAGGGGTACAGCGTATGGAAGAACGATTCCGGGACTATTATTTTGTCCTGCTTCGCATGGCGCTATTGCTGCTATTGATAATCTATATTGTTTTATCACAGTCAGTATTGACAGGGGCATCGGTAGAGATGCTCCTGTTTCTTGCGTTATTTATCGGTTTGGTTGCCGGCAAAGAATTGTTAGAACCGAAGAAACAGATTTGGCTGTTAGGGGCGGCTGCAGCTCTGATGATCTATATCATAGCTGCCCTTGGAACGGCATACATTTTGCTTTTTATTTTCTTGTGTTATGAAGGGTTGACTTATTGGAAACCAAGGTTTCCATGGTATCTGGTGCCCTTGGGATTGGCCTTTTTGCCCGGAGAGATCGGATGGGAGGTACAGTTTGTCATTGCACTTTTCATGGGAATCATTTATTTCCAACATGACTTTATCGTGGAATCCTATCGTAAACAGACCAGAGAAGATACCATTGCGGAACAGCGATTAAAGCACAGCATGAACCGCAGGGAGCATGAAATGCAGGAAGCGGTTCGAAAGAGCCTGCTGCAGGCAGAAAATCAAATGTTAGAAGAAAGGGAAGCGCTTTCCCAGACCCTGCACGATAAACTGGGACATAATATCAATGGTTCCGTATATCAGTTAGAAGCGGTAAAGGTGCTGATGGAAAAGGAGCCGGAAACATCTAAGAAAATGATACAGGCAGTCATTGACCAGCTCCGGGGCGGAATGGACGAGATCCGGATGATTCTTAGAAAAGAGCGCCCGGAGAAGTATAAGCTTGCAATTTTGCAGCTGGAAAAACTGTGCGAAGACTGCAGATCGAAGGGAGTGGAGGCGGAACTGATCATAGAGGGAGAACTGAAAGAGATTCCGGAGAAATATCTGGAAGTGATCTTGGATAATGCTTATGAAGCGGTTTCCAATTCTATGAAATATGCAAAGTGCAGTCGAATCAAGATCAGCGTGCATGTATGGAACCAGATGATCCGCTGCAGCATATCGGATAATGGGGTAGGCTGCAAGAAAATGACCGACGGAATGGGGATCTCGGGAATGCGGAAAAGAATGAGGGAAATCAACGGTATTCTGGATTTTGAAACAGATGTCGGATTTACCATCAACATGCTGCTGCCGTTATAAAAAGGAGTGAGGACATGGACAAAATTAAAATAATAATTGCAGACGATAGCGATTTTGTAAGGGATGGAATGCGGATCATATTGGATGTGGATGAAGATTTTGAAGTGATCGGCTGTGCAAGAGATGGACGGGAGGCAATCGAAATTGCCAGAAAAAATCCGCCGGACATTTTCCTGATGGATATTCAAATGCCCGGGATGGACGGCATAGAGGCTACCAAATATATTGTAGAAAACAATCTTGGGAAAGTGCTGATCCTTACGACCTTTGATGATGATGAGCTGGTACAGAATGCATTGAAAAATGGGGCGAAGGGGTATCTGATCAAGAACCATACGCCGGAGCATTTAAAACAGATGATCAAATCCGTATATCACGGCACCGGCGTTATGGAGGGGGCGATCTTAGAGAACCTTGCAAAAAATACGGACGTCAAGGCGGGCGGTTTTTCTGAAGAGGGCTACACGGCAAGGGAAATGGATATTATCAGAGCCGTAGCGGAAGGGTTGTCTAACAAGGAGATTGCGAACCGTCTTTTTATCTCGGAGGGTACGGTGAAGAATTATATTACTTCTATTCTTGCAAAGGAGGATCTGTCTCATCGTACGGCGCTGGCGGTGTATTATCTTACGGGAAAGAAACCAAAAGAAACGCTTTCATAGCGTTTCTTTGAATTTCACCTGATTTATTTAGCAGGTTACCTTATTACAAATGCAGCTTAGTTCCCATGGTATTGCTTTATGATTTGGTTTTGATAAGATACAATTATAAGTTGCGGAAAGGCATGGTGGTTAGATTGAAAAATAAGCTCGATAGCTTATTTTTCAATCTGATTGCAGATGAGAAACCGCCTACGCGGATTTCTCATCGCGTGTCATCGCAGTAAAACTGCTCTGACATGGAGGATTAACATGTACAGTATCGAAATCAAGAATCTGACCAAAAAATATGGGGAATATCTGGCGGTGGACCATATTTCTTTTCAGGTAAGGGAAGGAAGCCTGATTGGATTTTTAGGTGTCAATGGAGCCGGCAAGACGACGGCGATCCACATGCTGTCTACTTTGCTGAAGCATGATGACGGAGAAGTTAAAATATGCGGATATGAACTTTCCAAAGACGATGCACAGATTCGTAAGAAAATAGGGATCGTCTATCAACAAAATTGTTTAGACGATTTACTTAGCGTACAGGAAAATCTACTTTGCAGGGGAGTGATCCATGGTATTTCTAAGAAAGAGGCAAAGGCGCAGTGCGATAGATTAACGCAGGAATTGAAATTAGATGAAATATTAAAGAAACCGTATAAGACGCTGTCGGGCGGTCAGAAAAGAAGGTGTGAAATCGCCGCAGCGCTGATGCATGCGCCGGAGATCTTGTTTTTGGACGAACCGACAACAGGACTGGACCCGGCAACCAGAATCGATGTATGGAATATTGTGGAACGGCTGCAGCAAGAGGAAAAAATGACCGTATTTTTAACTACCCATTATATGGAGGAGGCTGCCAGGGCGGATGACATTATCATCATAGATCATGGAAAGATCGTGACTGCAGGAACGCCGTTTGAGTTAAAGGAGAAGTATGCAAAAGATAAATTAAAGCTATATTACAACGACCAATGCGTCGATATACCGATCAACTCCACCTTGGATGCGGCGCCGATCATTCAGGAGCATCTTCATGAAATAGAAGGCTTTGAAGTGATTCAAGGCAATATGGATGATGTTTTTGTAAATGTAGTGGGAAAAGAACTGGATCAATAGGGAGGGCGTCATGATGGAACAATGTCTGGTATTAACGGCAAGAAATTTAAAAGTTTATCTGCGGGACAAAGGGGCGGTGTTTTTTTCTCTTTTATCTGCTTTGATTGTCATATGCCTTATGGTATTTTTCCTTGGGGATATGAATATTGATGGAATTTTGGAAATATTAGATTCTTTCGCTCAAAAAGGTTATGAAGAGAATAGGAAAAACGCGGAACTCCTTGTGTTGTCATGGACATGTGCGGGAATATTATCTATTAACGCCGTGACGGTGAGTTTGGCGGTATATTCCGGTATGATTAAGGATAGAGTAAGCGGAAAATTAAATGCGATCTATACAGCGCCCATCAGCCGCCTGAAAATTGCATTGAGCTATATTGCGTCGGCGTGGACGGCATCCGTATTTGTGTGTCTGTTAACCTTGGTGATTACGGAAGTCTATGGAGTGGCAAGCGGTATGAAGCCATATACCGGTATAGAGCATGTAGAGCTGGTGGCGATGATTATGTTAAATTCCTTTGTTTATGCTGCTTTAATGTATCCGTTGTCGATCATGGCAAAGACGGAAGGGGCGTGGAGCGGTTTCGGCACAGTCATAGGAACTCTGGTCGGGTTCTTAGGGGGAATCTATATTCCGATCGGTTCTCTGGCTGACGGCATAGCAGGACTAATGAAGTGTACTCCGGTTATTTATGGGACTTCCATGTTCCGCAGTATTATGACAAGATCTATTTTGGAAACGGCTTTCCAGGGAGTGCCCACGGATATTGTAGAGGAGTATAGGGAAATCATGGGCATCCAGTTGACGGTTGCAGATCACACACTAAATCTAAGAGACGAATGCCTGATTTTGTCCGCATGCGGCGTATTTTTCCTGGCGGTGGGCATGTGTATGCTAAAATATGAAAAAAAGTCAGATAGATAAAAGTATATAAAAGAGGAATGGAATGAAAATAACAATTGAAGTTGCAAAACCGGGTGAAGAAGACGAGATCATTGTTCGCTGCGCCTCTCTGGATGAAAGGCTGCTGAAGGTGATCCAGTCGCTGCGCACGGAAGATCAGCTGACAGGTTATATAGAAGATAAAATCGTGAAACTGCCTTTGAAGGAAATCTATTATTTTGAAGCCGTTGATAATAAGGTTTTTGCATATACGGCAAAGGAAACCTTTGAAATACGCAAAAAGTTATATGAAATTGAGCAGGACTACGAATATACGGATTTTTTGCGGATCTCCAAGTCCGCCATAGTGAACGTTTCTAAAATTGCTTATGTAAAACCAATCTTTAACGGCCGTTTTGAAGCGAAACTGAAAAATGACGAAAAAATAATTGTTTCTCGTCAATATGTGTCAGGTTTAAAGAAAAAGATCAGGATATAGGAGGCAGGATAAACATGTTTGGAAATTTTATAAAGCGCTTTCTTTATATTACAGTAGGAATTTTTGTTGTGTGCGGAGCTGGTTATAAGATTGCTGGAGCGGAAACGGTTACAGTGGATATCTTCGGAATGATTTTATTATCTGCCTTCGCCACCACATTGGCAACGGTTTTGATACTTCCAAGAGAAAATGAAGGGAAAGTCAAGTCTTGGATGAAATTTATCTTACATTATATGGTCATATGCGTCATCATGAGTTTTTTAGGAATAAGGTTTGGCTGGGTGGATTTTGGTTTTGCGGGAATTGTTACAATGGTCATATATGTAGGAC
Organism: uncultured Lachnospiraceae bacterium; assembly: GCA_947174725.1. Classification (GTDB taxonomy): domain Bacteria; phylum Bacillota; class Clostridia; order Lachnospirales; family Lachnospiraceae; genus NK4A136. The sequence goes on from CAMWKA010000032.1 coordinate 7,736, forward strand.
TTGTATATCTTTTAGTTTTTATTTTTTATTATCTGATTGATAAAAAGCAGGCTGGCGAGATCAACAAGATGCTGCAGGAAAAATACGGGGAAGAGGAATCGTAAAAAAGGAATTTGTATTTTAAATATGTTTTTGGTATAATTAGGGAAGCACTGAGGTCATCAGTGCTTCCTTAAAATTTTAATAATGCGTAAAGCACCAAAGGGCAGCGCAGAAATGAGGTTAAGCTAATGGATGAGAACAAAGAAATCAAACAGGATAGTAGGTCATTCAAGCCGTAAATTCCGGCTGATAAGATCCTTCCGGAATTTACGGTAACATCAGTTGTTTTGGGTATTCTTCTTGCCGTTGTCTTTGGCGCTGCCAATGCTTATCTGGGGCTGCGCGTGGGAATGACGGTGTCCGCGTCGATCCCGGCGGCGGTACTTTCCATGGGAATCATCCGCGTGGTCATGAGGAGGGATTCTATTCTGGAGAATAACATGGTCCAGACCATCGGCTCCGCTGGTGAATCACTGGCAGCAGGCGCGATCTTTACGCTTCCTGCGCTGTTTATGTGGGCGGCTGAAGACAGTAGTGTGGCAAATCCGTCATTCCTCGTGATTTCGATCATTGCCATCTGTGGCGGTCTTCTTGGCGTATTCTTTATGATCCCGCTTCGTTCCGCGCTGATTGTAGAGGAACATGGTATTCTGCCGTTTCCGGAAGGAACAGCCTGTGCGGAAGTCCTTCTTGCAGGTGAGGAAGGCGGTGCGAAATCCAAACAGGTATTTTCCGGTCTTGGGATTGCGGCGGTTTATAAATTTGTGGCAGACGGACTTGGTCTTTTCCCTAGTGAAGTAGATTGGGCGATTCCCGCTTATCCGGGTTCCGGCATCGGTGCGGATGTACTTCCCGCGCTGCTGGGCGTCGGTTATATCTGTGGTGCGCGTGTTTCCTCGTATCTCTTGGGCGGCGCTGTTCTGGGATGGTTTGTGATCATGCCGGCGCTTGTTCTGGTGGGCGGCGATAATATTATGTTTCCTTCAGAAGTAGCATTTAACGCTATGAGTGCGGGAGAGTTATGGTCGAAGTTTTTGCGTTATATAGGTGCCGGCGCGGTTGCGGCAGGCGGCATCTTAAGTCTGATCAAATCACTTCCGCTGATCATTAAAACATTTGCCAAAGCAATCAAGGGCTTTGGACATAAAGGTGGCTCGGATCGTACAAGCCGTGACATTCCGCTTCCTTATGCCATGGTAGGGGTGGTCATTATTGCGGTTCTCCTTTGTCTGATACCGGCGATTCCCATCACACCCCTGGCTGCAGTCATTATCGTTGTCTTTGGCTTCTTTTTCGCAACGGTGTCCGCTCGTATGGTCGGGTTGGTAGGGTCGTCCAATAATCCGGTTTCCGGTATGGCGATTGCTACACTGTTGATTGCCGCTACGCTTTTGAAAGCGTCCGGTAACACCGGAATGACCGGTATGACTGTGGCAATCAGTATTGGTACGGTTATTTGTATCGTTGCTGCAATGGCGGGTGATACTTCTCAGGATCTTAAGACTGGATATATTGTTGGTGCGACACCGGCAAAGCAGCAGATCGGAGAATTGATCGGCGTTGTATGTTCAGGTCTGACCATTGGCGGCGTGCTTTATCTTCTGAATGCGGCATGGGGTTATGGTTCTTCTGAACTTCCCGCTACGCAGGCAACTTTGATGAAGATGGTAGTAGAGGGCGTTATGGGAGAAAGTCTCCCATGGGGGCTTGTTCTGATCGGCGTCTTTATAGCGATTTTTATAGAGATCATCGGCATCCCTGTTTTGCCTTTTGCTATTGGTCTTTATCTGCCGATCCATCTATCCGTTCCTATCATGATCGGCGGATTGATCCGTTTGTTGTTGGAGAAATGGAAATTTAAAGATAAGAAGCGACAGGAGGACATTATCAGCAATGGCGTATTATTTTCTTCCGGCATGATTGCCGGTGAGGGTCTGGTTGGAATCTTGCTGGCTGTCTTTGTGGTATTTAATTTGGAATTGAACCTTGGATTCAGCCTTGGAAATGCAGGCGGCTGCGTATTCTTTGCGCTGTTGATCGCTATTATGATGTTCATTATTACAAAAAAGAAGAAGGATAAATAGATCGGAACTTTTGGAGGAATATCATGTCAGTTCAAAAAAAGACTGCTCCTAAAAAGGTTTCCAGAAACTATATGGACAGCATCCCGGAACGTTCCGAACAGATGCCATGGCGTATCCGCGAGGATGGCATGGTAGAGATCGATATGGAAAATAAGGGATTTTACCATACCATTGCTCAGAAGTTCTGGAAGAAACCCAGGATAAGCCATATCGCACTGGAGAAATACGGCACGGTGGTATGGAAAAACATCGACGGACAGAATACCATATACGATATCGTCCGGATCATGGAGGCAGAGTTCCCGGAGGAGAAAGACAGGATGTTGGACCGGGTGGTAACGTATATGGGAACATTGCAGAGAAGTAAATTTATTACAATCAAAGAATCATAGGACATGGAGGATTCGTATGAGTTGTTTGGGCAATCTTTTATGGTTTCTGTTTGGCGGTTTCTGGCAGGGATTATTATGGTTATTGGCAGGTATATTATGGTGTATTACCATCATAGGTATTCCGATTGGAAGGCAGTGTTTTAAACTTGCCACACTTACCTTTTTCCCATTTGGCAAGGAAGTACGGTATGGCGGCGGCGCACTGTCCATTATCGCGAATATTTTCTGGGTGATCCTCAGTGGGATTCCGCTGGCGCTTGGAGCGCTGGTAAACGGTATTCTATTCTGTTGTACGATCATAGGGATTCCATTTGGACTGCAGTGTTTTAAATTCGTGAAACTGGCGCTGTTTCCCTTTGGAGCGACGGTTGAGACTAAGGTATAGATATCGGTGGAGAAGAAAAGGAGGCAGGAGATCCTGCTTCCTTTTTAACTTTATGAAACGGAATAGAAGTACTGTTTATAGTACTCTATTTGTGATACTCTATTTATAAGGTTACATTTATGCAACAGAAATATCCAAAAATGAATTTCGCAAACGCCTAATCTTCATTAAGGTAATTGCGAAAGAGTTAAGTCCAGCTTACATAACTCTTTGTTTGAAAATAGTTTTCCGAACATCTATGTTTTAACATAGATGTTCTAACATCATAAATGAAATCATTTTTG